>JAPOON010000150.1 GCA_026713405.1 Gammaproteobacteria bacterium | reverse complement strand
TCGCGGTTCAGCGTATCCAAGTCGCGGCCGAGCGCGCCCAACTGTCCGCTCTGTGTCGCCTGCCGCCCCTCGATGCGTTCCAGCCGCTCCGCGTGAGTGTTCAGTACCGCGCCGATGCTGGTCAGCCGCTCACCGTGGTCGCGTAGCGTGTCCCGTATCTCGATCCACAGCGCGTCCCGTTCCTCGTCCGTCATGTGTTCACCCTCCCGTGGGCGGCCACGGGCGCACGCGCGCGCTTTGGCAGCACCCGGTGAAATCCGCTCACGGCACGGTTGCCGACCGGCGTGGGCTCATCACCACCGAAGCCCCGAACAGGGCTTGGTGGGCAAGCGGGTCATCGAATGTCAGGCGGTAGCCGGCGGTCAGGCCGAGCCAGCCGTCCAGTAGGACGTAGGTCGCCTTCACCTCGACGCCCCACCGGGCGTCCTCGTGTTCGATGTCGGTTCGCAGTCCGATCGGGCAGTGATCCTGGCCGTGATAGCGCGGGCACTTCTCTTGCTGGGGCTGCAGGACGGTTCGTTTCGTCTGTGCTCCGGTGACAGTAGCCCCGATGCTGGGGTAGAGGTTGTCGAGTAACTCGGCGTTGAGGCCGAGAGAAGCGCCAACTTGGTGACGGGAGCTTCCGTCGTCCTGCGTGGTCTGACCGCCGTAGACGGTCCCGTCCACACCTACGATGGATACCAGGTTGTAGAAGGCGAGCGAGCCGCCAAGGTTGAAGTCCGGCGCGACGGCGAACATGCCGAGGCCCGAGCTGAGCGTATCGGTCGATGCGATGCTGCCGACGAACAGTGCGACAGCCGCAAGCGCAGTTGCTTTACGCATAAGCGAGCATCCCTGGCCGGCGCCGCCCTTCGCGTACCTCGTCATGTCCGCCAGTATCGCCCACCTCCGCGCCAAGCCGCCAGCGCGGGATCGCCGTTCTTGCCGGAGAGCCGCACAGGGGGATCGCTCGGTCAGGCCATCGGCTTGGCTGGTTCTTGCTGAGTGGCGAGCAGCGTGGCCTGGCGTGACGAGCCGAACCATCCGAATCGTCGCCTCGACGGATAGACGGCATATCGCATACGTTTCGGGGTGAAGACAGGTTCGCGGCTTGGCTCATGCCGGGTCGCTGGTCTAATAAAACAGTTCCGCCAAAGGTGAAGAGTAGCTACTGCACCTGGAGCGAATACACCAGGACACCAACCTATCTGTGTGCCAAGCGCGCGATATCTGTCTTCAAACGGCCCGGCGCCTTATGGCCGGGCACAAGGAGACCACATGCGTACATGGTTGGTCGGAGCCGTCCTAGCGGGCTGTATCGTGTTACTGGCGGGATGTGCAGGGGTGACCCCCAGCCTGAAGGTGGCAGCCCTTCATCGTGGGATGGACGTATCTGATGGCATAGCGAGTACCAACGGAGCAGTGAAGCTGGAGGCCTTGGGATACGGCGGCTCGCTCGAATTGAAGTTCGCCGAGGACGGTACCGTAATTGTTCCATGCGGATTGCTCGTCCATACGGCGATAGGCTCCACGACGGAGCAGTCGGGGACCAACGAATACGACGGTACCCCCCTTTATAGGATCAAGGGTTACTACTGGACCGAGATCCCCGGGCAGCTATGCGTTGAGGTGGAAACCGCCAAGATTAACCAGGCTGCTATCAACTGATGCACTACCGATGCGCGGGGACGGAAGCCGAACCGGCCGACGACCTACGAGCAGCGAACGTCGGTCCGATTCAAAAGCTGACGCCACCCAGTGCGGACCCCCGTCAATTCGTCTCGATAGTGGCTGTGGGGGCTGATGGTGGACGACGCGCCCAGCGCAGCGGGATCGCCGGTCTTGCCGGAGAGCTGCATACCC
>JAPOON010000149.1 GCA_026713405.1 Gammaproteobacteria bacterium | reverse complement strand
CGGGGCCGCGGTCGTCGTAGTGGGAGACCTCCTCGATGCGGAACGGCCAGCACTGGCCCATCTCCGGGGGCAAGCTGATCTGCGGGAAGTCAGGATCCAGCGTCTGGGTCAGATCGATCACGGTGAGGCCGCCGCCGGCGATGGATCCCACGAGTTGGGTAAGCAGATTCGAAGTCATTCTGGCTCCTTCCGGTGATGACACTAGGTAAAGCTCATGCCGCCGAGCGAGGTGCCGCCGCAGACGAAGAGTGTCTGGCCCGTCACGAAACCGGCGTCGTCGTCGAGGAAGAACAGCACCGCCCGGCTGACGTCGGCCGGCGTGCCCAGTCGGCCGACGGCTACCCGGCCCGCGACCGTGCGGCTGATTTCGCTGTCCTTCGGGATCACGTCGTGGAACATTTCCGTGTCCTCGATGGGGCCCGGGGCCACCATGTTCACGGTGATGCCGTCGCCCGCCAGTTCCAGGGCCCAGGTGCGGCCCATGCCGATGAGGCCGGCCTTGGTGGCCGAATAGACCGTTCGCTTCTCCAGGCCGACGACGGCGCGCGTCGACATCAGCACGATGCGGCCGAACCGCTCGCGGCGCATGCGCGGCAGCAGTGACTGGACCAGCGCCAGGGCGGTGCCGATGTGCAACTGGGTGAGCTGGTCCAGGTCTTCTGAAGTCACGTCCGCAAGCGGTTTCTCGCGAATCGCGCCGGCGTTGTGCACCAGCCGCGTGGCGGGCCAGGCTGCCACGGCTTGTTCGGCGGCGGTGCGGGTGGCTGCTGGGTCGGTCAGGTCCACGGCGACGGAGTGCAGGCCCGGATGCGTGAAAGGCGGATCCCGCCGCGCGAAACTCACCACTTCGGCGCCGTCGTCCAGTAGCCGCCGGCACAGGTCGGCGCCGATGCCGGAACTGCCGCCGGTCACCCATACGGTTCGATCGCCGCTCATTCGTGAATCTCTGGAGCCGGTATGCGGGCATCCCAGGATTTCACCCGTGATGCGGGGGACTGTCCAGACCCCGAATTCGCGGATGAGGTTGTCAGATCATTCAAGTTCGTACCCGTCCTTCGATTTCCGTTGGGCTGAGATATCGCCCGCATTCGTCATTCACAAAGCTCCCGTTCAAGTATCTTCGGGTCTTCCCGATAGCGCGAGAACCACTCCTTCGCCACGGCGCCCGGATAGACATCCTCCACACCGTCCTTCAGCGCGGCGACCACGTCCGCGGCGAGCCGTTCGGGCGCCAGTTTGGGCGGCGGTATCAACTGGTTCCACTCATCGTCCACCGGGCCGGGAAAGACGTTGATGACGCGGATGGCGTTCGGATTGAACTCCGCGCGCATGCACTGGGCAAGGCTGAATGCCGCTGCCTTGGAGGCGGAATAGGTGCCGTGGGGCGGGAAGTTGGAGAGGGCGAAGACCGACAGGATGTTCACCCAGGCCACCGCGTTGTTCTGGCCGTCGGCGCCGCGGAACTGCATGGCCGGGCCGAATTCCTGGGCGAGGCGCAGCAGGCCGAAGTAGTTGACGTCCATCTCCAGTCGCGCCACGTCGGTGCCGTAGCGCGATGCCACGCCGTGGGTGCGGTGGGCCTCGGCGGTATTGATCAGGATGTCCACGCGGCCGCCCAGGGAACCACCCGCCTCGCGTACGGCGCGGGCATCGGTGAGGTCGAGGGGCACCAGCGTGACCTCGGGGATGGTTTCCAGGTCGCTGAAGCCCGGTGGCTGCTTCCAGGGTTCGGTGTGACCCACCCAGATCAGGCCGGCGCCGGCTTCGGCCACGGCGCGCACCATGGCCTGGCCCACCGCGGACTTGCCGTCGGTGATCAGCACCTTGCGGAATTTGGGGTCGCAGGTCATTTCCCGCAACTGCTTGTCGTCTGCCATGTTTGGCGCCTCCTTTTCGGGAAAGGCGATCAGTACGCCCCGGCCGGCGCGGTCCAGCCGGGCATCCACCCGCACCGTGCAGGGCGGTTTGGGAACGTCGCCGTGCAGGTGGGTCACTACGGTCGGTCCACAGGTCAGCCGGACCAGCCCGAGGCGCCAGGGCAGGCGCTCGCGGAAGAACAGGTCGTGGCTGTGGTTCAGTTCGGTCTCTGAGATCAACTCTCCGGTGCCGTCCACCGGTGTCCAGGGCAGGTCCACCGACAGGCAGCCGCTGCACATTTCCCGTGGCGGGTACTGGATGCGGCCGCATTCGGCGCATTGCTGCAATTCGAAACTGCCCCGGGCCGCCGCGGCGGTCATGCCCAGGGCCACCCGGCTGCGCGTCCAGGGCGGCACCACCGGCAGCCGGGTGCGCAGGATCGGATTCTTGCGTTTCGGGCGGCGCAGGGGCTCGGTCATGGCTCAGCCTCGCTCCGCCAGGATCGCGGCGGCGCTGCACAGGCCGCGGTCGTAGTTGATCATGCCGAAGCCGCTGACCAGCCCGACGCCGGCGCCGTCGACCTGGTGACCGAGGGCGGTTCCCGTGAGCTGCCGCACGGCTTCCACCAGCCCGAGGTAACCGCCGGCCGCTCCGGCCTGCCCGACGGACAGCTGGCCGCCGGAGGGGTTCAGGGGGAAGTCGCCGTTCCAGGCGAAGTCGTGATCGCGGATAAACCCCGGCGCTTCGCCGTCGTTGCAGAAGCCGAGGTTCTCGAATTGCAGCGCGTTGATGACCGGATAGTCGTCGTAGGTGCAAAGAAAGTCGATCTCGTCCGGCCCCAACCCGGCGTTTGCATAGAGCCAATCCGCGTCCATGGCCCAGCCGCCGCGCATCTGGATCGGGTCGTCCGGCCAGGCGTTGTGGCGCTCGATGGTGGCGAGCACCCGGGCATGGGGCAAACCGAGTGTTTCGGCCCGTTCGGCCGTGGTCACCAGAAAGCCCTCGCCGCCCGCGCAGGGCATTACGCAGTCGAAAAGGTGCAGCGGCGCCGTGATGACCCGGGCGTTCAGGTATTCGTCCATGGTCAGCGGCTTCTTGAAGAGCGCGACCGGGTTGGCCAGGGCGTTGGAGCGTTGGGCGACGCAGAGCTTGCCGAAATCCTCCCGCGTCGCGCCGTATTCACGCATGTAGTGGTCGGTGAGGAAGGCGAAGTTGGCGTTGGGGCCGCCGGAACCGTACGGATAGACCGCATCCTGGGCGTACTGGCTGAAGCTGCCGAGCATTCTGCGGAAAGTATCGACATGGTTGGTGTCGCCGGCCACGCAGGCCACCACTTCTGCATCGCCGCACTGCACCGCTCG
>JAPOON010000148.1 GCA_026713405.1 Gammaproteobacteria bacterium | reverse complement strand
CTGGTGTTCCCCAGCGCCACGGGCCGGACTCCAAGTCAGGCCAGCCTGCCGAAGCTCCTGCACAAGGTCGGCATCGACGCCGTGCCGCATGGCTTCCGCTCCAGCTTCCGCGACTGGGCCGCCGAGTGCACCGAGGCGCCCCGCGAGGTCTGCGAACTCGCGCTCGCCCACGTCAACAACGACCGCGTCGAGGCCGCCTACCGCCGCAGCGACCTGTTCGAGCGCCGCCGCACCCTCATGCAGCAGTGGGCCGACTACCTCGCCGCCACCGCCTGAGCTGCGAACCCGCCCCAGCGCCCGCCTGACCGTTGCAACGCGAGTTGCAAACGCCGGCGGGCTCCGGGCGAGCGTTTTCAACTCGCATTGCAACGGCCAGGAGATACCCATGGAACTGGAACAGACCATCCGGGACTGGGGCACGCCGGAGTGGGCAGCCCCTGCAGTCGCCGCCTGGATCCGCTCAGGCGGCACCATCGACCGCGACCTCTGGATCGCACTCCGCGCCGCCGCCCGGGATGCCCGCACTTCCAGGATGCTCGAGGACGTCGAGGAACACCTCAGCATCGATTCCCGGCGTGCGCCCCGGTCCGCCGCAGTCCGCAACGCCAGCCGCGCACTGCACCAGGCACTGTGGCCCGACGGGACCGGGGATTAGGCGTCCGCGACGTCCGCCCTCGGTTCCTCCCCGCCGGGCCATTCATGGCCGGAAGAACCCTTCCGGCCATGATCAACCGCCTCGACGCCGGCGGCGCCGTGTCACCCGCAGGGCCGCAGCGACAGCGGAGGAGGCGCGTCAGCGCCTTGACAGGGTGCCGTCGGTGGCGTTCCCGGCTACACTTGCGCCTGAGTACCTGGCCCCGGTTGCGCCCCGCGCCGCCGGAAGCGCAATAGCGCAACATCGCGCAAACCCGCCGATCACCGCGGTGGGGCCGCTTTGAGGTCGCATCTCGCCTGTACGCTGGGAAAGGGTCCTGACGGACGCCTTACCCAGCGTACAGGCTGGCCTCTCCAACCGATCGCTCACACCGTTATCCTCACAAGCTCCACGCACATCGCCAACGCAACACGAACGCGTGCTTGCCACGCGCCCGTTCAATCCCTACAGTGCCCGCCAGCTTTGCAGTCCCCCTCGTGGGACCTGACCGGACGAAAGTCTGGCATTCAATGGTTCCCCCGCCATTCAATGGGGATCTGCCAGCGGCAGAAACAGCAAGACCCCAGCTGACCGAAACGGGCGACACCGCCAGCGGCGGCACACAGCGAACCCCCTGCTGAGACTGGGGAGAGCCCACAAGGGCACCGGATCAGGCAGACCGCGGGGGTCACCCAACGAGACGCCACGATCCGCAGCAACCCCTGCTGACCAATGCGGGAGACGATCCGGGATGCAACGCGGGAACCCCGATGGAGCACCAGGATCGCAGCTTTGCCCCGGCTGAGAAACGGGAGATCGCCGCAACGGCGACACAGAGGTTCACTGACCAAATGAACACCGCGCGAGCAGTGCCGGCGGCGTCCGCGAGGACGGAACGGGTGCGAAGAGGATGACCGGAGTAGTTACCCGCGATTCCGCTCAGCGCCGACCGAGCGACAAGCATCGGTTGGATGCGAGAATTTCTTACAAAATTCGCTGACCGCTTGTCCCCCACCCGGCCACCGGCTGCTGCCGCGCCGTGCCTGATCCTGACTGTCTACCGCCCGACCTGGAACCCGGCCGCCGCCCTCGTAGTCGGCCCGGATGCCCACCGAGGCCGCCCTGGTCACCGCCAGCAGCACGTAGCCGCAAACCCGGTGTCGAACATCATGTTTACGCCACCAGTTGCCTGACTACGGCTTCAGGGCGTTCTACGTGCCGCTTCGCGGCGCTCTGTGGCGAATCTGGCGGTGATTCCCGCCACAGATCCGATTTCGTGCGCGTGAGAGCGCGTCACGGCCCCCGCCCGGGCCGAATTCGACCTCGAACCCGCCGATTTCCAACACCTCGACGAGTGCGACCGCGGCGTGTTCCATCCCACAGCCGGGCCAATCATGGCCGGATGTATCCATCCGGCCATGATGAACCTCTTCGGCGCCGTCGGCGCCGTGTCACCCGGTAGGGCCGCAGCGCCAGCGGAGGACCTGCGCAGCAGGTTGACTCGGTGACGGCGGTGGCGTTCCCGGCCTGTCCCCGGCGGTGTAAAATCGCACGATTCTCGAGTCGCGCAAAATCGCATTTCGGATCGAGGCGGCGCTTTCAGTCCAAAATCCATAGGGCGTCGAAAAGTAGTACCGCCTCTCGACACCCTCCCAAAAAGTTAGTAAAATCAACGGGTTGATTGGGGTGTGCCGTTGACGTGGAAGGAACGCCGAGCGACAGGTGCACGGACGCGGGGCACGACGCCGTATTTTGAATCAGGGCGAGCGCGACAGGCCGCTCAGGCGCAGGCGTTACCCAGGAAGACCTTGCTGCAAAACTCCGTCCGGCTGTTCACGTCAAGCTTGTCGAAGACGTGCTGAACGTGGCTGCGCAGCGTTGGCATGGATATGTGCAGCGTCTCGCTGATCTTCTTGTCGGGCAGGCCCTCGAGGATTGCAGCGGCCACATCGAGTTCCCGCCGGGTCAGGTTGAATCCGTCGCACAGGAAGCGGCAGATCTCGTCCAGATCGATTGCGGGAATCTTGTGCTTGGCGAACAGGATGTTGCGCATCGCGTTGCGGAAGTGCGGCGCGATCATGTCCAGTATCTGCAGGTCCCGCCGGTCGAAGTTGGCCCGCCCGCGCGAGCGCCACACCCGGAAATCGCCGATGTTCCGGTTACCGTTGTCGTAGACGTAGATGTTGATGCCGTAGTACAGGCCGTCCCGGGAGAGAAAGTCGTTGAAGAACTCGGTGTTGAGCAGGTCCTGCTGGGCCATCACCTCATTGACTGAAACGGCGCGCCGGTACGGCTGCATCCTGAACGTGATCGGGTCGTGGAACTGGTAGTACTGCTCGTAGAGCTTCAGGTTCTCCGGCGACATGTTCAGGTACACCGGGCTCGAGAAGACGCCCCCCTGCTCGTCCCAGATGAACGAGGCGAAATGGTCCGCCGAGAGCAGGTCGAGCAGGTCGCGCCCCGCCCGCTCGCGGACGACGTAATCGTCCAGGCTGTCATTCAGGTGCTGAATCACCGACAACAGCTTGCGCCACTGCTTCTGGGTGAGATTCACCAGGCCACTGTACTCCCTGCCGTCACTCCTCGCACTCCGCGCAGACTACTCTGCGGCTAGAACCGGTACGTCGCAGTAGCGCCGTACATGCGCGGGTCGCCGTGCACCGCCACCACGCTGGAAGCGATTGTGTAGAGGTGGCTGAGGTACTCCTCGTCCGCCAGGTTCCTGCCCCAGACCGCCACCTCCAGCGCGCCGCCGGCGCTCGTCCAGCTCACCCGGGCATCGAACAGGTCGAACTCGGGCTGCACCGCCCAGGGTTCCAGTTCGCCCCGCTGATCGTCGGTGTAGCGCCAGCTCAGGGTCACCGCCAGTTCGCTGCCGTTGGCCAGCGGCTGGATGTAGTCCGCGTTGACATTGAACTTGTGCTCCGGCGCCCGGATCAGGTCCTGCCCGGACTGGTCCGGAAACGCCGTGCCCGGAATGTTGGTATCGCCGAACTCGCTGTCCTGGTAGGCGTAGAAGCCGGAGAGGGTGAGCCGGTCGGTCACGATCCAGGTGGCTTCCAGTTCGGCGCCGAAAATCTCGGCATCGCCCGCGTTGAATGTCTGGAAGGTTCCGAAGGCTGCTGCCGCCGTCAACGGGCCGAACGTCTGGATCTGCAGGTCCTGGTACTCAGTGAAGAAAACGGCCGCGTTCAGACGGAAGCTGCCGCCGAGGTCTGCCTTGATGCCGACCTCGTAGTTCAGCGCCTCCTCCTGGTCCAGCGGCTCGGTGAACTCGATGCCCTGGGGCGCCGCGGCGAAACCGCCGCTCTTGAATCCCCACGAGACGGCGCCATAGATCGTCGCATTCTCACTGGGCAGGTAGGCTAGCGCGATCTTCGGCGTGAAGGCGCTCCAGTTCTCGCTCACCGAATTGGAGAACGTCTGGTTGATGACCACGAAGTCCCCGGCGATGGCGTCGTTGTCGATTTCCTTCTTGTCGTAGCTGTAGCGCCCGCCGAGGGTGAGTTCCCAGCCTTCCGAGAACCGCCAGTCGACCTGGCCGAACGCGGCGTAACTGGTGGTTTCGTTCACCTGGCGGTACCAGTCGGTGGCACCGCCGTCCGCCGTGGGGGTGCAGTCGCTGGGCCGCACATCGTTGTCGAAGCACTCGGTCCGGTCGGTTTTCTCGGTCAGGAACCACAGCCCGGTTATGTAGTCGACCGTCTCGCCGAGGCCGGACACCCAACGCAGTTCCTGGGTGAACTGTTCGGTGCTGTCGAAAATGTCGTCGTTGATCTGGTTGAACAGCGGCGGCAGCGGCGAGACCGGCGTTCCAGAGGAATCCATGTTCCAGTCCGCCTCGTTTTCCCGGTAAGCGGTGATCGAGATCAGTTCCCCGGCCGCCGGGCGCCAGTTCAGCTTCATGCTCAGGCCCCAGGCTTCCCGTTCCGCGTAGCCGTCGATCGGCCCCGCGGAGCAACCGCCGCCGCGACCGCGGCAGAGGTCCGCATAGCTGCCCGGTATGTCGGCAGCCCAGAACGCCGGATCGCCCGGCTCTCCGGTGGCGATGGGGGTTCGCGCCATGTCCTCGATGTCCAGCCGGTTGAAATCCGCGCTGAACAGGGCTTCGAGGCTGTCTCCCGCGTACAGCAGTTGACCGCGCAGCGCCAGCACATCGTCGTCTTTCTGCTGCTTGTCCAGGTAGACGTTCTCCACCCAGCCGTCCCGTTTCCGAAAGCTGAACGATGCCTTGGCTGCCCAACGGTCGCCCAGCGGCCCACTCAGCAGCCCCGCGACATCCCGGCGCTCGTAGTTGCCCACATTGACCCGAACCTTGCCTTCCAGCGCTTCGAGATTCGGCTTGGCCGACACGACGTTGATGGCGCCGCCGATGGTGTTCTTGCCGTACAGGGTACCCTGCGGCCCGCGCAGCACCTCGATGCGCTCGATGTCGAACATCTCCGGATTGATGTTCGAGACCCTGCCCAGGTAGACATCGTCGACGAATACCGACACCGAGTTGTCTGTCCCCGCACCGTCGTCGTTGGACGACGCGCCGCGCAGGGCCACGATGTTCTGCCCGGGCGAAAAGGGCGAGAACGTCAGGCCGGGAATGCGCGTCGCGATGTCGGTGAGGTCATGGATGTCGGCCTGTTCGATGGTTGTCTCGCTGAGCGCCGTGATCGCATTGGGCACCTCCTGCAGGTTCTCCGCGCGCCTTTCGGCGGTGACGACGATCTCCTCGAGTTCCCGGGCCTGCACCGGGCCGCAGAGCAGAGCGGCGATGGCCAACCCGACCGCCGCCGTGGCGGCACCTTGCGTACCCGCCGTCCCCACCGCAATCCGGTGGGCCAGGCATGTAAAGCCACTACTGTTCACGATAATCCCCTTTTTCACTGGTTCGTTTGACTACGCCCGCTGGTTTTGGTTGCAGAAGACGTTCGATGGCGGCGCCGATGGCGAGCAGCCGCCGGTCGCTGCCCTCGGGCCCGTCGATCTCGACACCCACCGGCAAGCCCCCTTGGGGTACCGCCAGCGGAATGCTCAGCCCGGGAATGTTTGCGTTGCTGCCCGGATCCGTGTTGCGGATATAGGTTGCAAACGTGGGTACCGATGCGCCGTTCAGTTCCACGAAATCGGAGGTGTCCTGCATGGGTCTCGCGGTGAGCGGCGTGGTGGGAAAAAGGATCGCTTCGACCGCGTGGTTGCCGAAGTAGTCGGCGTACAGGCGCCTGAGCCGCGGCCGGAAGTGCTCCCTGGCCCGCCGGTAGGCGGACTCGGAGATCTCCTGCCCCAGCACGTTTTGCATCAGTTCCCGGACATCCGGGCTCGCGACCGAATCGACGAGGGTTTTGAGGGACCTCCCCGGCAGGTGGGCAGCCAGGTATTCGCTCAAGAGCGACCGCGCCTCGAACAGCACGATGGGGAACCCCGTCTCCTCGTTCAGGCGCTCGATGCCGACCAGATCCGCATGCACCAGTGCCACGCCTGCTTCGTCGAGACGGTCGAGCAGGCTCTCGACAGATTCGCGCACTTCGCGCTGCAGACCGTCGAAAAAGTACCCACGGGGAACGCCGATCCGCAGGCCGCGCAGGTCGATGTCAGGCAGCTCCCCGCTCTCCCCGGCCATGATCCGGTCGAGCAGGGCCACATCCGCCACCGTATGCGCCATGGGCCCGATGGTGTCCCGGGTACTTGAGATACGGGTGATGCCCGCGGACGGATAGCGCCCCCCGGTGGGCCTGAACCCGACGATGCCGTTGAGCGCCGCCGGAATCCGGCTGCTGCCCCCGGTATCGGTACCGAGGCCCGCCACCGCCATTCCCGAGGCGACCGCCACCGCCGTCCCGCCGCTGCTGCCACCGGCGATGAAGCGTTTGTCGTGGGCGTTCCCCACCGCTCCAAAGACAGCATTGGCGCTGGTGATGCCGAAGGCGAGCTCGTGCATGTTCGTCTTGCCGAGCACGATGGCTCCCGGGGCTGTCAGGCGGGCCACGGCCGGTGCGTCCTCGGCGGGAACAAACGATTCGAGGAGCGGCGTACCGGCGGTGTTGGGCAGACCGGCCGCGTGGATGTTGTCCTTGACCGCAACCGGAATTCCATGCAGCGAGCCGAGGGTCTCGCCGTCGAGGCGCAGCTCATCGAGCCGCCGGGCGCGGTCGAGGGCGCCCTGGCGATCGAGCGAAATGAATGCGTTCAGGAAGTCCCGGCGTTCGGCAGCCTCCACGGCACGGAGAACGAGTTGCTCGCTCGACAATTCGCCTCGGGCCATCGATCGCTGCAGGTCCGCAATGGACGACAGCAGCGCCGATTCGTCCGTGTAGCCGGCCTTCCAGGCGCCGACCGACAACAACGCCGCGCGCGTCAGTCGTTGCCCGGGGG
>JAPOON010000147.1 GCA_026713405.1 Gammaproteobacteria bacterium | reverse complement strand
TCGAGCCAGTCGTGGGGCGCGGCGCACCGGGTATGCCCGGGCATGGTGAGCCCGGAAGTGGCCGCTTCATTGACCACGATCGCCTGCTCGGGCAGCAGGGCGCCCACGATCCGGGCCACCTTGTCCGGATCGATGGGGCCGCCGGGCAGGCCGGGCCGCTCGAGTTCGCCCACCACGGGCTGCAGCCGCAACGCGCCGACACGGTCGGCCAGTTCGGACAGGGCCGCGAAAGTATCTTCACCCGGCACCGTGAGCTGGTGCACGCTGCATCCTTCGGGCGTGAGAACGCTGGCACGGCCCGGATAGGCGAAAAAGCTCACCGGGGCCTTGGTGTCGACCAGAATCAGGTGCCGGGTGCCGGCCAGCACTTCCTCGGCCTGCTCGGCGAAATAGGGAATGCGGCCGACATCCACGCGTCCGGCGCCCCGCGGCATGCGGGCGATGAACGTATCGGCGAAGATTCTGGCGCCCGTTGCCTGGGCAATGCGGCTGGCAAGACCGAGACCGGCTTCGCTGACGCCGAGCCCGTTAAGCAGCATCAGACAGGACTCGCCGCTCGCGAGCGCCGCAGCCGCATCGACTACAGCATCGTCCGCCGGCATGGATGGCTCAGGCGCCGCCAGCGGCAGCGCCGGCCCCGATGCATCGTTCCAGGCGGTATCGGCGGGCAGGATCAGCGTGGCGATGCGCCCCGGCGGCCCGACCGCCGCCCGAACCGCCTCGGCGGCATCGGCGGCGACACCCTCGGCGCTCTCCGAGACACGCACCCAGGCTGAGACGGGTGCCGCAAATCCTTCGATATTCGAGGTCAGCGGCGCATCCATGGCCCGATGGTAGGTCGCATGCTCCCCCACGATGTTCACCATGGGTGTATTGGCGCGCCGCGCGTTGTGCAGGTTGGCCAGGCCATTGGCCAGCCCGGGGCCGAGGTGCAGCAGGGTGCATGCAGGCTTGCCGGCCATCCGTGCGTATCCGTCCGCTGCCCCGGTCACGACGCCTTCGAAAAGCCCCAGCACGCCCCGCATCCCATCCTGCTGATCGAGGGCGGCGACAAAGTGCATCTCGGAGGTTCCCGGATTGCTGAAACACACCTCCACGCCTGCATCTACAAGGGTCTGGAGGAGGGATTGTGCGCCGTTCATAGCGGTGCCCACGGCTGCGGTGCGGCGGAGTGTATGCACTCAGCCAGGCATTGCCCAGTGTCCGGGGCCGTTTTCGCCCCACCGACCGGAGAGTTCGTTCCATGAAAGTCTGGCATCCCGTTCAGGTTAAACTGCGCGCCTCTTCGAATCGGCCGTTCAAGTGAAGTACGACTACGACCTCTACGTGATCGGCGCCGGCTCCGGTGGCGTGCGCGCCGCCCGCATGTCGGCGGGCCACGGCGCGAAGGTGGCCGTTGCCGAGTCGACCTGGCTCGGCGGAACCTGCGTCAATGTCGGCTGCGTGCCGAAGAAGCTGTTCGTGTACGGCTCCCACTTTGCCGAAGATTTCGAAGACGCGGCTGCCTACGGCTGGTCGGTGGCGGTGAACGGTTTCGACTGGGCAACGCTGCGCGACAACAAGACGGCCGAGATCGAGCGCCTGAACGGGATATACGGCAATCTGCTGCGCGGAGCAGGGGTCGACATCCACGAGGGCCGGGCGCTGCTGGCCGATGCCCATACCATCGAGATGAACGGCACGGTGTTCACCGCCGAGACGATACTCGTGGCTACCGGCAGCTGGCCCACCGTACCGGAGTTCCCCGGCTCGGAGCACGTCATCACCTCCAACGAGGCGTTCTACCTGCCGAGCTTTCCCGAGCGCGTTGTCGTGGTCGGCGGTGGCTATATCGCGGTGGAATTCGCGGGCATCTTCGCGGGGCTCGGCGCCGAGACGCAGTTGCTCTATCGCGGGCCGCTGTTCCTGCGCGGTTTCGACGACGGCGTCCGGCAGTTCGTCGCCGACGAACTGGTGCACAAAGACGTGAACCTGCGCTTCGACACGACGGTGGCCGCCATCGACAGGAAGGACGCCGGCTACGCCCTGACACTCGGTGACGGCTCCGTCCTCGACGCGGATCTAGTCATGTACGCAACCGGGCGGCATCCGAATACGCGGGATCTCGGTCTTGCCGAAGCAGGCGTGCAACTGACCGAATCCGGCGCCGTGGCCGTGGACCGGGACTACCGAACCAGCACTGAAAACATCTATGCCATCGGCGATGTCATCGATCGGCTGCAGCTCACGCCAGTGGCGATCGCGGAGGGCATGTGCATCGCCAATAACCTGTTTACTTCACGGCCAAAACGGACGTTGAGCTACGGCGACGTGCCGACCGCCGTGTTCTGTCAGCCAAACATCGGGACGGTGGGCCTGACGGAGCAGGCGGCACAGGCGCGATTCGGCGACATCGATGTCTTCGAGTCGACTTTCCGGCCCATGAAGCACACGGTTTCCGGGCGGGTGGAACGAACACTCATGAAGCTTCTGGTCACTCCCGTCGATGACCGCGTTGTGGGGGTACACATGGTGGGCCCGGACGCCGGAGAGATCATTCAGGGCATGGCGGTCGCGCTGAAAGCGGGCGCGACCAAGGCCCATTTCGATGCCACGGTGGGCATTCATCCGACCGCGGCGGAAGAGTTCGTCACCATGCGGGAGGTAAGACAATGAACCGTTGGGTTGCCCCATTCAATTGCAACGCGGTGAAATCCGCCGGCAGGGCTGCTCGAGTGCCCGGAACGGACGGTCGGGAAACCAGTGCGGGCAGCTGGGTCGCATCGGCGGTGCGTTCCAACGCTGTCCTGCGAGTCCTTTCGGGACTGATCCCGATACTGGCCGGTGCAGACGCGGTCGGGTCGGGGCTGCAAGACCGGGCCGGAGCGGATAGCCCCCCCATGACCATGGAGGTTGCGCCGCGGCCGGAACCCCGCAACGTCATCCTGTTCATGGGCGACGGCATGGGCGTCTCGACGGTCACCGCGGCACGAATACTGGCCGGGCAACTCGCCGGCGGCTCGGGGGAGGAGCACAGCCTGTCTTTCGAGCGCTTCCCCCACGTGGCACTGGTGAAAACCTACAACACCGACATGCAGGTACCCGACAGCGCGGGCACCATGACGGCCATAGTCACCGGCGAAAAGACGCGCGCCGGTGTGCTGAGCGTCGGCGCGGCCGCCGAACGGGGTGATTGCGCGGGCAGCCTCGACAAGGCACTGCCCACGCTGCTGGAACAGGCTGAAGCCGCGGGCTACGCGACCGGCCTCGTGTCGACGGCGACCATTACCCATGCAACGCCCGGCGCAGCCTATGCCCACTCACCGGACCGGAACTGGGAGCACGATGCGGCCATGCCCGGGGAAGCGCTGGCCGCAGGCTGCGTGGACATCGCCCGCCAGCTCGTCGAGTTCCCCGGCGGCGACGGTGTCGACGTCATCCTCGGCGGCGGCAGGGCGCATTTCCTGCCCCGGGAGCAGGCGGATCCGGAGTACGCAGAGTCGACGGGCTTGCGCGCCGATGGCCGGAACCTGGTCGCCCAATGGCTGCAGGGGGGCGCAAAACGCGACTATGTCTGGAACCGCAGCCAGTTCGCCACCCTCGACCCTGCTCCGGGCCGGCAGGTGCTCGGGCTGTTCGAACCCTCGCACATGCAATTCGAGGCCGACCGGGTTGCAGCCGGAGAGGGCGAACCCTCGCTGGCAGATATGACCGGATTCGCCATTGAGGCGCTTTCCGCGAATCCAAAGGGCTTCTTCCTGGTCTCGGAGGCCGGGCGCATCGATCACGGCCATCACTTCAGCAACGCCTACCGCGCACTGACCGATACCGTTGCCCTGGATGCGGCGGTGGCGGCCGCTCTCGAAGCCACCGACCCCGCCAATACGCTGATCCTGGTCACCGCAGATCACAGCCATACGTTCACCATCAGCGGTTATCCCCGACGCGGCAACCCGATACTCGGCAAGGTGGAAACCGCGCCGGGAGAACTGGCGCTCAGCGCCGACGAGCTTCCCTATACCACGCTGGGCTATGCCAACGGCCCCGGTTACCGGAAAGAGCCGGCCGACCTGACGGAAGTAGACACCGAAGCGCCCGATTTCCAGCAGGTCGGCGCCGTCAACCTGCCCATCGAGACCCATGCCGGCGAAGACGTGGCCGCATACGCACACGGGCTGGGGGCATCGGGACTCGGCGGCGTAATCGAACAGAACGAGATCTACAAGGTGATGTACCACGCTCTGTTCGGGGCACCCGGTGGAGATCAAACCGCCGCCCCGTTACCGTAAGCTAACCCGAGGTACAGCGAACGGGCGCAGGCCCGATTTGCCTGACAATCTGCACGATCAGGGGATCCAGCATGGGAACATTCGAAAACATCATCGGCTTCCTGGACAACCTGCTGGGCAGCGCTGTCTATTTCCCGTTCCTGCTGCTCGGCGTGGGGCTGTTCTTCACGCTGTATCTCGGCTTTCCCCAGGTGCGTTTCTTCAAGCACGCCTGGGGGGTCGTTACCGGCAAGTACTCGAAGGATGCGACCCAGGGTGACACCACCCACTTCCAGGCGCTTTCCACGGCGCTGTCCGGCACGGTGGGCACGGGCAACATCGGTGGCGTCGCATTCGCCATCTTCCTCGGCGGCCCGGCCGCACTTTTCTGGATGTGGATGACCGCCTTCCTCGGCATGACCACCAAGTTCGTCGAGGTCACCATCAGCCACCGCTACCGCGTCGTGGACGACCAGGGGCGCATCGCCGGCGGCCCGATGTACTACATGGAACGCGGCCTCAACATGAAGTGGCTGGCGGTGTTCTTCGCCGCGGCCATGGTGATCAGCTCTTTCGGTACCGGCAACCTCCCGCAGAGCAACAACATGGCCTCGGGGCTGGAGACATCCTTCGGCTTGCCGACCTGGGTAAGCGGGCTGGTGCTCGCGGCTCTGCTGGGCCTGGTCATCGTCGGCGGCATCCGCCGCATCGCGCTGGTCGCGGCCAGCATCGTACCCCTGATGGGCTTCCTCTATGCCATCGGCGCCCTGGCGGTAGCCATCTCCAACCTGGACCAGATCGGGCCCTCCTTCGCGGCGATTTTCCAGGATGCGTTCACCGGTTCCGCGGCAACCGGCGGTTTCCTCGGAGCGACTTTCGCTTATGCCTTCAACCGCGGCGTCAACCGGGGCCTGTTTTCCAACGAGGCGGGGCAGGGCTCCGCCGCCGTCGCCCACGCGTCCGCGCGTACCGACGAACCGGTCTCGGAAGGCATGGTCTCGATCCTGGAGCCCTTCATCGACACCCTGGTGATCTGCACCCTGACCGGCCTGGTCATTCTCTCGTCGGGGGTCTGGGCCGAGAAATTCGAAACCGACTTTTCCGATTTCGACACCGAGTACCTGAGCGGCGAATACTCGGAAGACGACCCCGAGCAGGTCCGGGCGCTCTTTGCGCACCTGAACGTCATCGAATCGAGCGGGGACAGCGTAACCCCCTTTACCGGTACCGTCAGCGTATCCGCCGGCAGGGCGGACCTTGCCGGCGTTACGGTGCTGCACAACCGTTCCATAGCCGAAGACATGCACTTTACGCTGAACGGCGAACCGTTCACCGGCAACCTGGAAATCGACGACGGCCAGCAACTACGCGGCGACGTCGAGGTGCGGGGCCGCTCGCTGCTGCACTCGGTGCCGCTGACGGCGGAGGCTTTCAAGCGAAGTTTCTTCGGCGAGTTCGGCCAGTACGCGGTAACCGTCGGGCTGGTGCTGTTCGCCTTCTCCACGGCGATCGCCTGGTCGTATTACGGCGACCGGGCAATGACCTTCCTTTTCGGCACGCGTTCCGTGCTGCCTTACCGGGTGGTCTACGTGGTTGGGTTCTTTCTGGCGACGGTCGTAGACACGTCCCTGGTCTGGTTGATTTCCGCCGTTACGCTGGCCCTCATGACGCTACCAAATCTGGTCGGTCTGATGCTGATGCGCAAGGAGGTGAAAGCCCTGACTACCACCTACTGGAGCAAGTTCAAACGCCGCTGATTTGTTATAGTGCCGCGGCATCAAGGGGGCTATCGCAATGTCAATGAGAGTTACCTTCGACCTCGATTCCAAGGACCTGGACTACTTCCGCAGCGTCTTCAGAAGGGCGCGGGCGGCCGCTGAAAACGCCGATGAAGCGGAAATCATTTCCAAGGCGCGCACCGTAATCGATCAGGTCCGAAATGCAGAGGTTCCGGTCTTCGTACAGCAGCGGATCGGGAAACTCGAAAGCCTCATCGGCATGGTCGAGGATCAGGAGTGGGCGCTGGCGAGTCCCGAGCGCAAGAACGTGCTATCGGCCCTGTCATACTTCGCCGAACCCCAGGACATCATTCCGGACAGCGTCCCGGTGGTCGGTTATCTGGACGACGCCATCATGATCGAGCTGGTGGTCAGGGAACTGCAGCACGAGATAGAGGCGTTCTCGGATTTCTGCCGTTATCGGGAGGAGGAAAAGGCCCGCAACCGCAGCCCGAACCTGTCCCGCCAGGAATTTCTCGATCTCAAGCGGCGCCAGTTGCAACAGCGCATGCGCCGCCGCCGCGGCGCCGCCGCCGCCAAACGGCCAAACCGCGGCAGCCGCCCGCGTTTCCGGTTGTTCTGACCTGGAAGGGTTTCAGGGCATCAGGCCAAGGCAGGGCTCGCAAATCGCGTAGGTGTCTTTCGGATCGTTCAGCGCTTCGGCCAGAGCCCAGGCCTTGCGCATGGCGCCGGGTATTGGCACCGGCGACGCTACCTCCGCCGAATCCATGAGCTGCTGAATCAGCACGTCCCGGGGCGAGAGCGGCGTGGTGAAGCGCTTGATGCCATAATCGTCCAGGCTCGCCAGTTCCGCCGCCGCAGCCACCGCATCAGAGAGGCTGCCCAATCCGTCGACCAGGCCGAGTTCGTGCGCTTGCGAACCGATCCAGACGCGTCCCTGTGCAATCTCTTCCACGGCATCCGGGGTCATGTCGCGCCCGCGGGCAACCAGGTTGATGAACTGCCGATAGCCGTGCTCGATACCTAACTGCAGGGCCCGTTGCAGGTGTTCGCCCGGCTTCCGCGCAGCATCCATTGCGCCGGCCCAGGGCGAGCTTCCCACGCCATCGCTGTGAATTCCGATACTGGAGAGCGAGTCCTCCATATCGAAGATCAGGCCGAATATGCCGATGGAACCCGTAATGGTGGTTGGATGGGCAAGGATCCGGTCGGCAGTGGAGGAAATCCAGTAGCCACCGGAGGCGGCCACGCTGCCCATGGACGCGACCACGGGCTTGCCGGCCAACTGGACAAGTTCCAGTTCCTGCCGAATCAGTTCCGAGGCAAAAGCGCTGCCGCCCGGAGAGTCGACGCGAAGGACGAGCGCTTTTACGGCCTCGTCTTCCCGCGCCTTGCGAATGAGCCGCACCAGATTGTCCGACGCCGCCTGGTTGCGGTCGTCCCCCATCTGAATGGTCCCCTGGGCGAACACCAACCCAACGTTGCCCGGTTCGGATAGGGGCGGGCCGAGAGTCTTCAGATAGGCCCGGTAGCCGATACCGTTGAAGTCGTTGTCATCGCCCCGGCCCACCGTGTCGGCTACGTGGGAACGCATCTGGTCGGCAGACATCAACTCATCGACGAGGCCGGCTTCGAGCGCGGCCCTGCCGGCATCGCCGCCGGTCTGGGCGAGGGCTTCGTCGAACGATACGGTGAAATTGTCGAACGTCGCTTCGTCCAGTTCCCGGCCGGCCAGTATCTGCTGCCGGTAGGAAGCCCAGAGCCCGTCCACGAGCACCCGGTTCGCTTCCCGGGCCGCCTCCGACATGTCATCGCGGATGAACGGCTCCACGGCCGACTTGTACTCACCGACGCGGAAGACGTGCACATTGAGTTTCAGATTGTCCAGCATGCCCTTGAAATATGTACGAAAGGTTCCGTATCCCGGCAGAAAGAGAAAGCCGTCCGGGTGCATGTACACCGCGTCCGCATGGCTCGCAATCGCGTACTGCGATTGGGTGTAGCCCTCGCCGAGCGCCACGGTTGCCTTGCCGGCTTCCCGGAAGCGGGCAAGGGCGGCGCCGATGATTTCCGCGTGCGCCGCAGACGCGTAGGCCAGGTCGTCGAGATCGAGTACGAGCATCTTGATGCGGCCGTCGTCGGCGGCGCGGTCGATGGCGCGTACCAGTTCATGGATGTCGGTCTCCGGCACGCCGTCAGCCGCCCACAGGTCCCGGAACGGGTCGCGTGGCACGGACTCCTCCACCACCACGCCTTCCGGATTCACCACCAGCGCGCTGCCGTCCGGAACGCCGGGCGTGTCGAATGCATCCACAATGGCAAACAGCACGACCAGCAGCAGAACGACGAACAGCGCGTTCAGCACGAAATTCCGAACTCGGGTAAGAAACGCGCCCAGGCGACCCAGTTTGCTTGGCTTGCTCATGGAACCAACTTCCTGTCCCACAGGTTTCGATCGTTACGGGACGCCCCCGCGGGTTTTTGACAGGGCG
>JAPOON010000146.1 GCA_026713405.1 Gammaproteobacteria bacterium | reverse complement strand
TGCGCCGCGCCCTGGCGCCGCTGCTGTTCGACAACGAGACGCTGGTGGAGGCGCGCCGCACGCGGGACCCGGTAGCGAAGGCTGGGCCGACCCGACGAGCCCGGTGGAAGAAGGCCCGCCGGCGAACCGACGACGGCAGGCCGCTGCAAAACCTGAGCACCCTGCTCGCCGAACTGGCGATGCATCGCCGCAACACCTGCCGCGTGGCGGCCGATCCCACAACGCCCGCGCTCACCACGCTGCTTACCGAGCCCACCGCCACCCAGCGCCAAGCCAGGGAACTGATCCAGACGTTCCCAGTACCGGGAACCGCCTGAACTGCACAACTCCTTGCCGGGTCAACTGGTTACCGCCTTCCTGCCAATGGAACTTCGGGTAAGGAACTCCTCTTCGCCCAGAGCCCCATCCAGGCCCGAGCGTGGCTGCAATTCATCCCCATCGAAGACCCAGAACTTCGCCCACCCGGGAACCACGTGCCGCGGAACCTCGTGGCCCATCTGCCGCGCTTGGTCCAGGAACCCGACCATCTCCAGCCTCCCCCTCCGGCAACGAAGATTCTTAGGAGAACTGGTGGTGCGCGCGCTTCAGCAAGTCGCCCCAGCCCTTGCTGCGCGCCGGATCAAGAAACCGCCAATAACTGGCTTCGTGCCTGCGCCTAAGTGAGTCTCCACCTCGTGGACATCTGCCGACACTATCCGGCAGGCTTGCGTACGGCCGTGGCGACTGCTTCCAGGAAGCCGTCCGGCATTCGCAGTCCACCTTCCTCGGCACGGCTGACGAAGCCCTTCAGGGCACGTTCGGACAAGCGAGACCAGGAATCGTCGCGAAAACGAGCAATCGATTCAGCCTTCATGGCAATCGGCCGGTCTCCGGCCACGACGCCGACACGCCCAGCACCCACGTTCCATCCCGCCTCCGGCCACCTTACGCCTTTCTCGATCGCAGTCTCTTCGAATTGCAGTGTCGGTCGGGGCGTCCGTATCCGTTCGGCGACCCACTGAGCGACCGGAACCGAAACCGCGTTGCCGACCATTCGCCAACCCGGATTCCTCTTCTCGTGGCCGCCTTCGACCTCCGTCCACCCGGAAGGAAATCCTTGCAAATTTTCGCAAGCCCGCAAGCTCGGAACCAGTACCTCCCCGTCGGGGAACAGCACCGCCGGCGGCGATGGAATCCCCAGTGCCGAGCCGACCTTCAGCGGCGGAATGCCGTCGACGGTCAACCCCACGCCGGACCGTCCTTCGGTCCAGTAGAAGCCCAGCGGATGTTCCAGGCCGGGCGTCGGGGCTTCCAATGCAGCCCGGTCGTCGGCCAACAGGACCTCACGAGGGTCGGCATGATCGCGGGTCGCGAGCAGATAGACGCGTCGGCGGCGCTGCGGAAGCCCGAACCCCATGGTGTCGACCACCCGGTACGCCCACAGGAAGCCGAGATCCTCCAGCCGGGTGACCAACCAGTCCATCGCGGTTCCGGAATCGAGTTGAAGCATGAAGTAGACGTTCTCGATGAGAACGGCGGGGACTCTGCTTTTCTCGATCAGTTGGAATAAGCTCTCCACGACGCCGGACTTTCGGCCGGATATACCTGCCTTGTCGCCCGCCATGCTGAGATTCTGGCACGGGAAGCCGGCGGTGACGATTTCGGTATCGGGCGGAAGGCGGGAGAGCAACCGGACGTCGGAATGAACCGTCGCGTCGGGAAACCTGGCCCTGAGCACGGCTCTTGCCGCCGGGTCGATTTCTACCAGGAGATTCGTTCCAAACCCGGCCCGCGAAAAGGCCAGTTCAAACCCCCCGATTCCGGCGAAGAGTCCGGCTACTGCCATGCTCCCGAACAACCTCCATCTGGGTCATCGGCAGGGCGGCCGCAGGCGTACGCTCCCACACATGACGAACTCGAACGTCCCGCGCTCTGCCCCGATCCTGCGGACCGCACGCCGTTGACGACGAGGCCCACTCTAACCCATGCAGTCAGTGTGCGTGCCGAACAGGACCGGATGGTTTACCCGCCCATCCACCGAGGCGGTCCTGGACAGCAGCTCGGGAGCCGGGCCGAATAGGCACCACAACCGACACATCTCCAGGGGCTTCCAGCTATTCCATTCGTTCTTCACATCAATCTCGAGCGGTTGTATAGAATGCTGACTCTCATACTAGACCTTGACGGTACGAGCTTGTGACGAGAACAGCCCGTACGGACCGATCGGCAGGACGGACACGACGGTCCGCTGCCGCCCGCCAACCCGAGGCCCACGTTCTTCATCACAAGAGCGACGTGGATCTGCTGCATCGGCGCTGCGGCATCTACACGAAACCCGCCGTGGTGCAGCGGATTCTCGATGCAGTCGACTGGACCGATGATGCTGATCTTTCGAGTGCACGGCTCCTGGAACCAGCTGCCGGCGCGGGAATCTTCGTTACGCAAGCGGCGCGCCGCCTCGTGGCTTCGTGTCGACAGTACGGCGTACGAATTTCGGCCGCCGCGCTCTCACATCGCATCCTCGCTTTCGAGCTGCATGCGGACGCCGTCGCCGAGGCGCGCGCCAACACCAAGGAAACCCTGATCAAGCTCGGCGTTCACCACAAGACCGCGGAAACCTGTGCCAATGCCTGGATCAAGAACGCGGATTTCCTCTTGGCAGGGCCTCCGACCCGGCCGTTCACCCACGTCGTTGGCAACCCTCCATACGTCCGCTGGTCCAAGATTCCGGCCCGGCTAAAGCAGTCTTACGAACGCAGTCTTCCACGCGACGTGACGGGCGGCGATCTCTTCGTGCCGTTTCTCGATCGGGCTCTTGAGCAGCTCGAACCGGCCGGCCGGTGCGGCTTCGTCTGCTCGGATCGCTGGCGCTACATGGGATTCGCGGATTCGTTCCGGCGCAAATGGCTCCCCGCAATGGAAGTGCACTCGGAAGCCTCGATTCCGGCAGCCGAAGCGTTCACGTCATCGGTGCTGTCCTATCCTTCGATCCTGATCGCATCCAAACGACAGGCACGGATCTCCGCCCGTCCGGGATGTCGACGGCAAGACGGAAACACCTTGGCGCAACTGGGACATGTCGTGCGGGTTGGTCCGGCACTGGGACACACGCCCGCGTTCGTCCTCGGTCTTGACGAGGATGACGTTGAACCGGAGCTGCTTCGTCCGTGGCTGGGCAGGTCCCAAATCGCCGAAGGAAAGATTGGTTTGCGCGGC
>JAPOON010000145.1 GCA_026713405.1 Gammaproteobacteria bacterium | reverse complement strand
TGGCGCTGAACGCGTGAGCGGTCAAGTCATCGCCGAACCGGCTGTGCGGCAACCCGCGCGCAATGCAATAGTTGGGAGGGTTCAGGCGCCGACCAGCACCTGCAACAGGTAAAGCAGCAGGGCTATTCTTCCAGCAGATGCCTTTTTTCCGCGACTTCGCGCCAGTCGTCGGAATCGGGCGGCGGATCCTTCGCTTCGGTGATGTTCGGCCAGGTCTCGGCGAGACGCAGGTTGAGATCGAGGAAGTCCTCCTGGCCTTCGGGCAGCTCGTCCTCCGAGAAAATGGCTTCCACCGGGCACTCCGGTTCGCAGAGCGCGCAGTCGATGCATTCGTCCGGATGGATGACCAGCATGTTCGGGCCTTCATAGAAGCAATCGACGGGACAGACTTCCACGCAGTCCGTCAGTTTGCACTTGATGCAGGACTCTCCTACCACGAAGGTCATGAACGGTTCCTCGATTCGCAGAACGGCGCATTCTAACCGTCTTGTTTTCGCGGCACACCCCTTTGCGCGGGTGGGTCAAAGCGATTCAGAAATGTCCCCGTTGTGATTTCGGTGCATTGGCTTCGATCCGAAGGGCGGGGCGGTGCCGGAACGTGGCTTTACCGCTGCTTCCGGTACCTGGTCCGGGGAGCGGATCAGTCGGGATGCGCGCCCAGAGCAAAGCGCAGGCGCCAGGCATTCAGCGTGCCCGCATCTTCCGGCGCTGCATCGACGATTTTCAGCGTCCACTCGCCATTGGGCGATTCGCCGTAGAAGGCGTTGCTGAGCAGGTGCCAGTCGAGGTCGGCGTTGCCGGCCAGCACGTCGTTGAATACCGGGTTGAGGACGCTCTCGGTGCCCGATGGCGATATGAGGTGAATGCCGAGATCGTTGGTGAACGGGTGCGTTACGTCGATTTCCAGCGTCACCGCTTCGATGTTGGCATCGGTGGACAGCCCGGTGACGACAAGGGTCCGGGTCAGGCCGCCGCTGTCGAAGTCGGGAATGTCGGCGGCGGTAGCGCTCTCGAAAGGGGGGGATTCGGTGAACTCGCCCAGGCTGTCCGGCGTATGCGACGCCGCGTACTCCAAGGCATCGTCCACGGACACGGCGCCGAAGCCGTACCAGTTGTGGTAGTGGTAACCGGCGGCATTGGTTATCCAGGGCAATTGCAGTGTGTAGGGGGTCGCGCCGAAGCGGTACCAGTTGCGGGCCCGTTCGGCCGGATCTTCGTCCTCCCATGGCTCTTGCAGCAGGTAGGCCGCGCCGCCGAGGCGATAGCGTACTTCGGGCCTGTCCGGGTCAATCTGGCGCGCCGTCCTTGCCAGGATGTGCTTGACATCGCGCCAGGTAAGCCCCGGATGCGCCGCGAGCAGCAATGCAATGGCCCCGGCGGTATTCGGCGCCGCGGCCGAGGTGCCGTTGAACGAACTGATGTAATTGCCGTCGGTATTCACCGTTTCGTCCAACGAAAGGCCCCTGGGGAATAGCGTGTCGTACCCGCGGTTGTGCCCCATCTGGTCGGTGGTGATGACCGCGGGATGGTCACGGCCGAATTCGCCCGCAGGGGCGCTGACCCAGAGATTGGCCCCGGAACCGGAGTAGCTGGCCTTGACGCCCGTAGCGCCGAACGCTCCGACCACGATCAGGTAGGGCAGGTTGTTCGAGGTGTCGCCGTTGGTGGAAGAGCAGCCAATCAGCCCGTTGACGCTGCGCGGAATCGACCGGCAGCTTCCGAAGCCGTTGCCGGCTGACTTGACATAGATCGCACCGAGGCCGTCGCGCAGGTTCGTAACGCCGTTCTGATACAACGCGATGTCGGAATCGGGATCGGCGTTGCGCTCGCTGCCCAGGCCACCAAAACTCATGTTGAAGATGTCTACATCGGTTGAGTTCGGGTTCGAACTGCTTCCGCCCAGGGAGTCCGGCCGCGCGCCGACCCAGTCGAAAGCCTCCAGGTAGTTGTAACCGCGTACCCTGGCCGCGCCGGCCACCCCCCTGCCGCCGAGCCCGTTGTCGGCTACGGCAGCCGCCACGCCCGCGACAGATGTGCCATGATCGCCGACGGTCGAGTGGAAGAACGGGTCGCCGGCCAGTGCGCCGAGCCAGTGCGCCGCATTGAAGTTGTGAGACGCCCCGGGCTCGACATTGGCGGCCAGGTCGGGATGGCAGATTTCCAGACCCGTATCGACAACGGCTATCTGAACGCCGCGGCCGGTTTGCCCGGCGGCGAGCGCCGCGCTCATGTCGAGATCCTCTCCCGGCGTTCCCGGAGTGTTGGCGAACGCGGTTTGACCGGTATTGGTCAGATGCCATTGCATATCGACAAGTGGATCGCTTGCGCCGGGGATGCCCTGGCTGAAATCCGGTTGCGTGCAGCGCACCACCACCGCGCCGGTAGCGTCCAGGGAAAACCCCTTGTAATCCCGGTTGCGGGTGCGGCGCGGATGCTCCGAGGCGATCTCGTCGACCTGCATGAAAAGGTAGTAGTCCTGACCGGGATCGAACCGGCTCAAGAGTACGTCAATGCCGAAGGTGAGGCCGGATCTTGCATCGATTTCCGGAACGTCGCCTTCCGCGATCCAGAGAGCGGGGCCATCCGGGTCCGGCTGATTGCTTATGGCAAATTCCAGCCGTGTCGCCTCGGACTTGATCGCGCCCCAGTTCAGGACGCTGCCCTGGATGTTGAGCTTGTCGGCCTCGATGGCGATGTCCCCGAGGATTGCCAGCAGGTCCGGCGCAAGGGCCTCCTTCGCGTTCTCCGGGTAATTTCGGTCGGCCGCCGGGTCGGGCGGGGGCACTCGCATCGGTAGCTGAATGTCGTCTCGAAACAGTAACTCCGCGCTCTCGACCGACGGATCCGATGCCAGGCGTTGTACGGCGTCGGCGGGGTTGACGGTCGGCGGAAAGCGGATCAGCGCCCAGCCCAGCGCGGGGTAGGCTTTGCCGCCCGACGCTCCCATGCGCTCGATGAGGGCGGCCAACTCCTCATCGGATGTCATGCGCACCCGCACGCTCGAAGCCACTTCGTCGAACCGGCCTTGCCCCGGGTCGAAGGCCAGCCAGCGGCGGGGCCGGCTAGGGGGGTGGTAGGCGGTGTGAGTCCGTCCGCCATGGCGGACCCGATAGACTACGAAGTCGCCTTCGGTGCCGACATCCACAGGCATGCCCCCAATGATCGCAGTTGCTCCCTCTGCGGGGGTTTCAAGGGGCATGACCAGAACCTCCCGCGCCTTGCTCGTTACCTTGAGTACGCCAAGCGCAGCGTTCTCCTGTGCATTGACGTCGGCGGCACCGGATACGACGGTCCACGCCACGCTCAGTACCAGCAATGTCCTGACGGAACTCCACATGACCCGGCCCCCGCTCAGTTGTCTCTCGAGAGGATGAACGGAGGCGCGTACTCACAACCCACCTCGTCCAATGGCACGGCGGCATCGCTGAATCCGGGCACGGCAGCCGGCCCCAGGTTCGTCAGGTGCCCGGTGTCCGACTCCAGGAGGTTCATTACCGTCAGCGGATGCTCCGAGACGATGTACAGTCTCCACTTTCCCGCGCCATCGCCGAACGACCCGGTCAGTTCGTCGTCCCCCTCCTCGAGTTCCCGCGCCGTCAGGGTGCGTACCTCTCCCGGGGGGATTGCGAAGGTCACCGGGCCCCGGCGGCTTCCCTGTGCATCGATCCCGATAATCTCGACCGTCGCCGCCACCAGGTCGTAGTTGATCAGGCGCAGAGAGCTTAGCTGTTTCCGGTTGCTGCCCGGATTGAAAATGTTCGCCTCGAAGACGCAACCTTCGGTTTCCAGCCCGACAACCTCGGGCCGGTATGCCAGCAGGCTGCTGCCCATGGCCGTCAGGAACCCGTCGTCGGTTCGCTGGTAGACGCCCACCTTGAAGTCGATGTCGCCCCTGATTTGCAGGTGCCAATCGCCCGTTCCGGTACCGATGCCCGGCCAGAGCCTTTTCTCCCTGCTGCCCTGCTCGAGATCGTGGGAATTGAACGACGCCGTGGTGCCCGCGGCGAGGGTCAGCACCGCCGGCTCCGGCGCGTACATGCCGATATCGTCCCAGGCATGGATCTCCACCTCTCCGGACTCGCCGGTGGAGGTAACGAGTACGAACCCCTGCTGGTTGGGGTAGGAAGCCGCCCTCATCAGCGGCACTTCGTACACGGTTTCGCTGAAACTTGCCGGAACCGTGCACGCGGCCAGCAGCATGATCGCGATTCGAGCTGGAGTGCGGGCCATGGGCCTTCGTTTCATTCAGGCGTTCTCCTTGTTTCCGGAATGCTCCCGGAAGGGCGCATGACCGCGCGCAATTTCACGGCGGGTACGATGCTCGGGCTTGCAACGATGGGATACAACTCGGCCGCCCGCGGACTCTAGCCCGACCTATTCGTGAATGGACGTAGCGAGGCTGGCAAGAGTAGTGAAAGCGCTGGGTGCACGGACCAGAGCGCGCGCAGGCGTGATTGACAGCACGTTGAGCACGCGGCGGGAGTACGCCCAGTGATTT
>JAPOON010000144.1 GCA_026713405.1 Gammaproteobacteria bacterium | reverse complement strand
CGCGTTGTACGCCGTTCAATGCAGGTATTTTAAGCGGGCTCTTTTCATAAATCAAATCTTACAAAAGTGTTAAACACTATAGTTTGTATCAATCATAGATTGGCCGTCTCTACCCAGCCCCTAACAGCGCATTGCGCGGGGCGCGGCAGCACTCAGCGCCTGCTGGGGGCTAGGCGCTGAGTGCTGTGCTACCCTACGCGATAGCGAAAACACCTTAGACACTAGACACGATAGACACGGATATAGTGGTAATCTATCACCAACTTCCCGGTGTCTCCAAAACCCGTGCTCCAGTCAGGCTCACCCCGTGGATTCACAGCCCCTTGAAGTCGAAGTTCCCCCGCACCTGGCCGGCGAACGGGCCGACCGTGCAGCGGCGCTGCTGTTCAGCGGCTATTCCCGCGCGGTGCTGACGCGTTGGATGCGTCAGGGCGCGCTCACGGTCGATGGCCGAATCGCGGAGCCCGACAGGAAAATGCAGGGCGGCGAGCGCCTTGCGCTGGCGCCGGATGCGGACCTCAGCGGCACCGAGTCGCCGGCGGGGGACTGGGCTGCTCCCCAGCAAGTCGATTTCTCGATCGTCCATGAAGACGAACACTGCCTGGTGGTCGACAAGCCCGCGGGCATCGCCGTGCATCCGGGCGCCGGCAACCCGGACGGCACGCTGGTCAACGGCCTTTTGCACCACCGGGCGGAACTCGGAAAACTCCCCCGCGCCGGCATCGTGCACCGCATCGACATGCACACCTCCGGCCTGCTGGTGGTAGCGGCCACGCTTGCGGCGCAGCGGGTGCTGGCCGAGGCCATTGCCGCACACGTGGTGGGCAGGCGTTACTTCGCAGTCGCGGAAGGAGAGATGATTGCGGGTAGTACCATCGACCGGCCCATCGGCCGCGACCGCAGGAATCGCCTCCGCCAGCAGGTGCGTGAAGACGGCCGACCGGCAGTGACCCGGGTGCGGGTCAAGGAGCGTTACCGGGCGCACACGGCCATTGAGGCGACGCTGGAAACCGGGCGTACGCACCAGATTCGCGTACACATGGCCAGCATCGGGCATCCTCTGGTGGGCGACCGGCGCTACGGCGCGCGGGGACGTTTGCCGCGCGCACCGCATCCCGAGGTAATACTGACGCTGCGTGGATTCACGCGGCAGGCATTGCACGCCGCCGCGCTCGAGTTCGACCATCCCGCGTCCGGCGCGCGCTGCGCCTTCGAGGCGCCGCTGCCGCGGGACCTGGCGGAACTGGTTGCGGTGTTGCGGCAGGACCGGGAGAGTCACGGGTGAATGCCGGCGAGGTGCGCGCAGTATGGATCGAAGCCAACTGGCCGTTAGCCGGGCGGGTTCGGGTACTGACCACCTCTCGCGAGACGGATGCAGTGGCCCACGCGGACGTCGGTGTCGATGCCGGGGAACCAACTTCGGTGCCGGACACCTCCCCGGGCCGGGAGTGGCTGCGAAAGGCTACCGTCGGCACGTCCGGACGCCTGCAATGGCTTCGCCAGGTGCATGGCAACCGTTGCGTTCGGGCCAGCGTCGACAGTTGCTCGACCGCCCCGGAAGCGGATGCCGTCTGGACCGATGCGGCGGGCCTGGGGCTGGTGATACAGACCGCGGACTGCGTGCCGGTCGCCATCGCCGACCGCAACAGCGGGCGGATCGGCGTTGCCCACGGCGGCTGGCGCGGGCTCGCGGCCGGCGTGGTCGGGCGCCTGGCCGATGCCATGGGTCCGTCGTCGGGGCTGGTCGCCTGGATCGGGCCGGCCATCGGGCGGGATGCCTATGAGGTGGGGGAAGATGTCCGCTCGAAAATGCGCTCGGCGTTTGGCCGTGCCATGGCCGATGCGGTGTTCAGGCCCGGTGTGCGGCCAGGCAAGTGGCAACTCGACCTGTTCGAGTTGACGGTACGGCTGCTCCACGCCGCCGGTGTCGGGGAAGTCGGCGGCGAGCGCCTGTGCACGTTTTCGGATCCGCGCTTTTATTCCTACCGGCGCGACGGCGCCACGGGCCGGATGGCGACCGTGGTCTGGAAGCCATCGATTGGTGCCTGAGACGCTCTTCCGTTTCGCTGCCTGACTTCTCGAAAATCCTGCCGGCAAAACGTGCGGGCTACAGGAAGTCGAGCACGATCCTGTCGCTGGTCAGCAACTCGTTCGGGCCGAGCGCCGCGCGTTTTGCCGCCCGGAAGGCGTCCAGATCGCCGATCACCATTTGCCAGACGAACACGTAGTCGTGCCCCGCCACCTCGAATGTATAGGGGCTGAAGCCAAGGGGCACGGTGGAAAACGGCGCCTTGCCGGGCGCATACAGATGAGCGTCGGTGAATGCGCGG
>JAPOON010000143.1 GCA_026713405.1 Gammaproteobacteria bacterium | reverse complement strand
GAATGCCGCGGCGGTGGTGCCCAGCGCCGACGCAACCAGGTTGGGCCCGTTCGCCAGGCTCAGGTAAGCGTTCAGAATGGGGCCCGTGGTGAAACCCAGGAAGCCCGTGAACAGGAATGCGAACACGATGCCGAGCGCGCTGTCGGCGGTCTTGTGCACCGCGTAGAGCAGCCCGAAGAAGCCGATGATGGTGATGAGGAAACCCGGGTACGGCGCGTTCATCGCCATGGACACCAGGGCGGTCGCCGCGCTGAACGCAAGCGTCATGCCCAGTAGCAGGTAGGTATTGCGCAGTACGCTGTTGACCTGGACTGCGGTAGGAGTGCGGGTGCGGGCGGAAATCAGGTTGGGTTGCGCCACTTCGGTGCCTCGATAGTCGATGTCTCTCAAGTTATATAGGGAATACCCGCCGCCATTTCAAGTGATGATTTCAAGGCGGCGGTCAGCGGTCGATTCGCAGCAGGCCTTCCACGCAGTCCCGCGCGCCGACGGCGCCGTCGAGCAGCGCCAGTACGCCGCTGACAAAGGGTGCGTCGATGCCCTCCGCTGCCGCTCGCGCGGCAAACATGCGGGTGGCCCGCACGCCCTCCGATACCATGACGGTGCTGCCCAGGGCCTCGTCGAGGCGCTGCCCCGAACCGAGCAGTTCGCCGGTGCGCCGGTTGCGGCCGTGCGGGGAGGTGGCCGTTACGAACAGGTCTCCGATGCCCGCGGGGCTCCGCGCCGTATCCGGCTGCGCTCCCATGGCTTCGAGCAACCGGCAGGCTTCGTGAAAGCCGGCCGTGAAGACGGCTGCCTTGAGGTTGTCTGCCCCGGGGCCGTCATCGCCACCGAGCCCGTCGCAGACGCCGCAGGCGAGCGCAATGACGTTCTTGAACGCACCCCAGAGCTCGACGCCGAGCGGGTCGTCCGCAAACCGGAGTTTCAGGGTGTCGGTGGAGAGGCGTTCGGCAAGCGTCCTTGCGACGGAGAGTTCCTCCGAGGCAACCAGGGCGGTGGTAAGGACGCCCGCGGCGACCTCCCGGGCGATGGTCGGTCCCGTCATCACCGCCAGGGGGCTGGCGCATCCCGCCGCGCCAAGCTTTTCCTTGATCGCGTCCGAAACCAGCCGCTCCCCCGGCGCCAGGCCCTTGGCCAGGTCGAGCAGCATCTGCCGGTCCGCCAACATCGGCGCGATGTCATCGACAACCTCGAGAATCACATGGGAGGGCAGCGCCAGCACCACCGCCTCCGCACCTTCCAGGGCGGCGGGCAGGTCCATGGTCACTTCGGCGCCGGGAAGTTCCACATCCGGAAGGTACTTTGCGTTCGTACCCGTCTCCCGGAAGCTGGTGAACACCTCCTCTTCCACGGTCCAGCCGCAAACCCGGTTTCCGTGCAGCGCCCAGACCCGCGCGAGCGCCGTGCCGAAATTACCGAGTCCAAGTACAGCTATGGAAGTCATGAGCGGCCTCCGCCTCCGGGGCACCCGGAGCGCTCAGGCACGCGGGTCTACGCGCCAGAACCAGACGGAGGTGGGTATCGACCCGGTCTGCCGGTACTTGGCCGCGTAGGCGCCAAGGACGTCGGCGATCGCGAGCGGGTCCTCCACCCGGGCCAGAGTGGCTTCGTAGAGATCTTCGCCGATCTTCAGCACCACGTTCGGGTCATCGGTAACCCAGGCGGGCCAGTTCTTGGTTTGCGGCCGGTAAGCCGCCACGTACAGATCGCCCTCGAACGAGGCGCAGATGATGGTGATGGAATGGGGAAGAAAATAGGGCGCCGAGACCTGAATGGCGATCTCGAGGTGCTCGTCGGTAAAGCTCCAGTCCTCGGGATAGGGTTGCGGCTGGCCGCTCAACCACAGCCCCGGCCGCGCATCCTGCGGTTCGCAGGCGCCGAGCATGAGCAACACGCCCGTCGCCAGGACGAGCCTTGTCAGGGTGAGTTTCAACGAAGCGCTCCTTGTCGGCCCCGCCGCGGCACACCGGTCGCGCGGGGCGTCGGCTTGTCCGCCGCCATTCAGCAGAATGCCGCCGATGTCGATTCGAGCCTGACGCGTACCGCGGAACCGATCTCAAGCGCGCCGGTGTACGGAACCGCGGCGTGCTCTTTCGGTTGCGACGGCGGCGGCTTGGGCTTGGGCAGGTCGCGGCTGGTATCGGGGCCGAGTACATACAGTGCGGACAGGGCGATCAGCGTCCAGACGATCAGGGATAGGGCCAGTTTCATCTATGAGTTCTCCATGGTTCTGGCATGGTCGTGGGCGGAAGCGCGCGTATTTTAACCAAGAGCGTGGTGGCGAAGCCACGCCCGATCGCCCCCGACCGGGCGAAAATCCGTCATACGAGATTAATGCGCATTCCGCAGAGATGAACCTGGCTCTCGCCGGTGCGGCAATCGCGCGCCTCTGCTGCCGCAAGTACCGCCTGCGGGTCTGCGCAGGTGACATCGATGCCGCCCAGCCCTTCCGGACGCCCGTCCGTGCAGGGCACGAAGCGCACGTCGGCGTTGTCCAGGGGGAGCACCGGATCGCCGTTGCCGGTCAGCCCGATCTCGGCGATCTCCGACCAGCGGGAGGCGATTTTGCCCGGGTCGTCGCATTGCACCTCCGCCGCGGCGATGCCGGTGACCCGTTCCAGCCGCCGGAACTCATGCCAGCTCGGCCCTGCCGGATCCCAGGGGCCGTCGGTATCGTGGGCGCGGGGCCCCACCTGTTCGTCGATTTCGAAGAACGAGCCCCCAGTATCCCGGGGATGCAACTGCATGTGGCGGAATTCCGGGTTCTCGAACTGGCCCACGATGCGGATGCCCAGTTCCTCCACCCGGGCCCGGCGCGGTGCGTGATCGTCGCACTGGGTGATGACCATGTAGCCTCCGTCACCGCCGCGCCGCTCGAGGTAGCGGCCGCCGGCGGTATTTTCCTGAATCGGCGCCACCACTTCCACGATCTGGTTGCCGACCGGCAGGAGCGCGTTCTCCAGCCCGAAATTCCCGACTCCCGGGTCCCGGTGCGCGACCGCGATGCCCAGCACATCACACAATTCCTCTTCCACCGGCTTGAGTTTCTCCGCAACCAGGGCAATCTGCCGTAAACGCAACCACATCTGACGAGCTCCTCAGTTCAGTCCATGTCGAATCCGCCCGCGCACGCGCGGCCGTTCGGCCGTTCCGGGCGGGGGCGGCAGTATACCGTCGCGGGGCCGGTGCGGTACCCGCCGCCGGAGTCCTGGAGCGACCTTGATGTGGACAGATGAGTTGCACCTTCGAACCAACTCTCCACGTTACGGAGCAACTGGATCGCGTTGCCAAGCGGCAACGCGCCGTTGCACTCAGATCGCGCG
>JAPOON010000142.1 GCA_026713405.1 Gammaproteobacteria bacterium | reverse complement strand
TCTCGAGCTGCCAGTGCTGCCCTCGGTACTGCAGGTCATCGCCGGTCCAGGCGGCGACCAGCAGGTCCTCCGCCTCCTCGAGACGGGCCATGCCGTCCTCCATGGTGATGCCGAAGCCGATGTACTCGTAGTGGTTGTAGGCGGAGCCGCGACCGGTGCCCACTATGAGCCGTCCGTGGCTCAGGTTGTCGAGCAGCGACGTCTGCACCGCCAGGCGTACGGGGTGGTGGAAGGCCAGCTCGACCACAGCGAAGCCGATCTTCAGCCGCTCGGTGCGGGCGGCAACGGCGGCGCCGAGCACCAGCGGGTCGGCGTGGGCCGCCGCGCCGTCGAAGTGATGCTCGGTGAGCCAGACCGAGTGCATGCCAATCTTCTCGGCCAGCAGAATTTCGTCAAAGGTGCTGTCGATGACGGCGGAGTCCCGATCGGGCTCGTGGCTGACTGGAAAGACGAAGGAACCGAAACGCATAATTGCCTCTTGCTTTGTCAGTAACTGTGTTGCATATAGATTATAGACCAGGCCGCCAGCCGACAGGCGCAGGACAGTCAGGTCCCGCAGGGACAGGAAGGAGGAGCCATGGCCAGAACGAAGATAGCAGTGTTCTCGGGTCCCAGGGCCACCATCGCCAACTCGCCCACGCTGGTGACCGGGAACAAGGGCCGGCTGCCGGGCGAGCGGGCGCTGCCGGGGCGCTACGAGCACCTGGTGCCGCAGGAGCTGCATGAGCCAGTGGTTGTGCGCATACGGCGGTACAGCGGGCACCCGCTGGAGGCGGACTCGGCGGCTGTGTACCAGCAGGACGGGCAGGACTACTACGAGGTGGAGCTGCGACCCGAGGACGGGCCATACCCGCTGCCCTACGTGGCGCGGCGGGCCCACGGGTCGGAGCAGGGGCAGCCCTTCGAGGAGGCCGACCTGTTCGACCCGGCGCTGAACTACGGGGGGCGGCAGTTCTTCTATCCCGACGCGTCGCGGATGTTCGCCGAGATCGACCGGGCCATCCCCGGGCGTGACGAGTCGGGCGAGGGCAGCATCCTCGACCGCAAGGCCGACTACGACTTCATCCGCGTGCTCCCACCCGGCGGCTACACCGTAAAGGGGGAGCAGTCGGGCGTCGACTTCTTCCCCTACCGGCCGCTGGCCGTGCGGAAATCGCCGCGGTACCGGGACCTGGCGCGGGCGACCAACGCGGTGCAGGCGGCGATGCGCGGCGGCGAGTACGCCGGGGGCATCTGGCTGGAGGGCAGCCCGACGGTGGAGGAGACGCTGTACTGGCTGAGCCTCCTCATCGACACGAACCTGGCCATCGCCGGGTGCGCGGCGCAGCGACCACATGGACAACTGGCCAACGACGGCGACCGCAACATCGTGGACGCGGTGGACCTGATCGTGTCGGGGCTGGGCAACGGCATTGGCGCCGTGGGGGTGCAGGACGAACGCATCTATGCGGCGCGAGAGTTCAAGAAGGCCGACGACCGTCCGGGTAACTACAAGGCCACGGGAGGGCACGGCGGGATACTCGGCACCGTGGGGCCACCGGTCACCATCTGGTACAAGCCGGCGTACCGGCACACGGCATTGTCGGAGGTGAACCTGTCACGGCTGCCAGACACGGTGGAGTTCCCTGAGTACGCGGACGGCGGCACGACAGTACGGGTTGCGGTGAAGGACGACGCCGGAGCGCTGCTGGAGACGGCCATCCCACGAGCCCACATCGTCAAGTACGGCGCGTACATGGACGAGGACGAGACGGGCAACCCGGACAACGAGGTCGACATCATGGCCCGCATCGCCAAGGGACTGGCGGATCAGGGCAGCGGCGAGCCGCAGTCGCCGCGGCTGCATGGGTTCGTGCTGGAGGGGTCGTCGCCCTACGGCCTGGCCTCAATGTCGCAGCACCGGGCGCTGGAGATCGCGACGTTCAGCGGCATGCCGGTCGCGCGGGTAGGCCGGGCCGACCCGGGCGGACGGGTGCCCAGCGGCTGGGATGACCTGACCATCGCCGGCAGCAACCTGGACACCAACAAGGCCCGGCTGCTGCTGATGGCCTCGATGCTGAAGCTGGGCCGACTGCCGAAGGCCCGCGACCCGCGCAACCCCACGAAGGCCGAGCGGGCGGCGACGGTGGCCGCCGTGGCACGGTTCCAGGACATTTTCGAGAGCCACTAACCCTGCATCGTTGCTGCTGATGGCCTCGATGCTGAAGCTGGGGCGGCTGCCGAAGGCCCGCGACCCGCGCAATCCGACGAAATCGGAGCG
>JAPOON010000141.1 GCA_026713405.1 Gammaproteobacteria bacterium | reverse complement strand
GCGGCCGCGGAAAACCCCGAGCTGATCGTCGATTTCGCGACCCTGACCGGCGCTGCCCGGGTCGCCGTCGGAACCGAGGTGTCGGCCATGTTCTGCAACGACCAGGCGGTTGCGTCGGGCATCGCCGATTCCGGCAACGCCGTCGACGACCCGATCTGGCCCCTGCCGCTGCATGCCGGGTACACCCATCTCCTCGAGAGCAAGGTGGCCGATACGCTCAATTCCGCCAGCACGCCCTACGCCGGCGCCATCACCGCGGCCCTGTTCCTGCAGAAATTCGTGGCTGCCCGGCCCTGGGCGCATTTCGACATCATGGCCTACAACCTCCGCAAGCGCCCCGGGCGGCCGGAGGGCGGCGAAGCCATGGCAATGCGCGCGGTTTTCCGATACCTCGAAGACCGTTTCGGGCAGTGACGTCTTGCGGGGCTTGTTGCGCGCAATGACTTGATGCGCCCCGGAGACCTGTCTTCCGGGTGCCGTGCAGATCCTACCCGACGACTCCGGTGCGCACGATCAGGCAACTTCGGGTCGTTTCAGGCTGTTTCCCGAGGCCCGCGGCGGGCACAATACCGCCCCGGCCACCCCCGCCGCGGCGGAGGACGGCCGAATTCGATGCGCAATACGGCGAGACGAAATGGCTGGTCTGATCAAGCAACTTGAAACCGCCCCGGACGGTGCGACCCGCCCCCTGAGCGAGGTGCTGGACGAACTTCGCTACAACGACCGCGGGCTGGTCACGGCAATTGCCCAGGATGCCTTGACCGGCGAGGTGCTCATGCTCGCCTGGATGAACCGCGCGTCAATAGAGCGCACGCTGGAAACGGGTTATGCCTGGTACTTCTCGCGCAGCCGGGGGAAGCTCTGGTGGAAGGGCGAAACCTCCGGCCACGTCCAGAAGGTCGTCGATTTGAGCTTCGACTGCGACGGCGATGCGATACTGATGCGGGTCGAGCAGGCCGGGTCGGCCTGCCACACCTATCGCCCGAGCTGTTTCTACCTGCGCGTCGAGGGGGATCGGGTTCGCGTCCTGGGCGACGCGGGCGAGCGATCCTGATGGGTCACGGCCCGGAGGACAGTCCCGGGCCGTCATTGCAGGAATCCGGCCACAGGAACCATTCAAAGTGGAACTGACACTGCACAACACGCTTTCCGGCCGCAAGGAGGCCTTCCGGCCCATCGACCCGGAACGCATCACCATGTATGTCTGCGGGCCGACGGTCTACGGTCATGTACACATCGGCAACGGCCGTCCGGCCGTCGTCTTCGATGTGCTCTACCGGGTACTCGAAGTGCTTTACCCGAAAGTCGTCTACGCCTGCAACGTCACCGATGTAGACGACAAGATAAACCGGCAGGCGCTCGCCAACGGCGAACCGATCCAGGCGCTCGCGGACCGGTTCACCCGCTCCTACAACCAGGACATCGACGCCCTTGGCGTGCTCCGGACCGGCCTGCAGCCCCGCGCCACGGAGCACATCGCCGAGATCGTCGAGATGATCGGCGAACTGATCGAAAAGGGGTTCGCCTATGCAGCCGAGGGGCACGTGCTGTTTCACGTCCCCGCGGACCCCGGCTACGGCAGCCTGTCGGGACGTTCCCTGGAGGACATGCTGGACGGCGCCCGCGTGGAAGTCGCCCCGTACAAGCGGGACCCGAAAGACTTCGTGCTCTGGAAACCCTCCACCTCCGAACTGCCGGGCTGGGACAGCGCCTGGGGCCGGGGCCGCCCCGGCTGGCACATCGAGTGCTCGGCGCTGATCCGCAAACACCTCGGCACCAGCATCGATATACACGGCGGCGGGGCGGATCTGACATTTCCGCACCACGAGAACGAGTCCGCCCAGAGCCGTTCGGCCAACGACAGCACAGACTACGTGCGCTACTGGCTGCACAACGGCATGTTGACCATGGGCGACGAGAAGATGTCGAAGTCGCTCGGCAATATCGTCACCATTCACGCCCTGCGCGAACGCCATGCCGGGGAGACGCTTCGCTACGCACTGCTCTCCGGCCAGTACCGCTCGCCGCTCGCCTGGTCCGATACGCTGCTCGAACAGGCCCGTCGCAGTCTCGATGCCTTGTATCAGGCCTTGCGCGGCAGCAGCGCCCCGGAAAGCGAGGTGGCCTCGGCTTATCGCCGCGGCGCGGCGGCCGACTTCCCCCAACCGGTACTCCTCGCTCTCTTCGACGATCTCAACACGCCCGAGGCACTCGCCGCCATGCACGGTATCGCGGCGGAACTGAACAAGGCATCCGACGAGGCGGAAATCACGCGCCTGCGCCGCAGCCTGCTCGCCGGCGGCTGGTTGCTCGGGCTTCTGGAAAACACGCCGGATGCCTGGTTTCAGGGTTCAACCGCAAGCGCCGCCCTGTCCGCGGAAGCTATCGCGCAACTGATCGATCAACGTAGCGCCGCCCGCCGCACCCGCGACTTCGCCGCGGCAGACCGTATCCGGGACGAACTGGCCAGAGAGGGCATCGAACTGGAAGACACACGCGAAGGCACGCTCTGGAAGCGAGTGACCAGAAGTTGAATCAGGGCTGCAGAGCCCGACAACGCTGCCAACGAAAAAAACCGGTTGCCGCCGGAGCCTGAACAGTCAGGACCCGCGGGGTCGCCTTATGCCTGGTGCAGCAGGCGGCTGTTTGCCCCGAAGTTCCTGCGCAGGAAATCCATCTGGTCGCCCAGAATCCGGCCGCTGTTGATCAGCGCGAGGTACTCGGAGAAGTTCGGCACATAGGGCAACGCCAGCAACTGCATGCCGCACTCGTGCAGCAACCGGTTGCCCTTGTGGTGGTTGCAGCGCCGGCAGGCGGCCACGCAGTTGTCCCATGTGTCGTTTCCGCCCCGGGAGGTGGGGACCACATGGTCACGCGTCAGTTCGCTGTCGGAAAGGCGCTTTGCGCAGTACAGGCAGGTATTGCGGTCGCGGCCGAACAGCGCCTGGTTGGTCAGGGGCGGGACGCTGTTCGAGGGCGATTGCACATGGCCGTTGCAGGCGACAATGCCGTGCAGGTCCATGGCGCTGGGGCTTCCGTCGAAACGGGAGTGGCCGCCGCGAATGCGCAGCACCGGGTCGCCCAGCGTCCAGACCACGATTTCCCGGGCGTACAGGCATACGGTTTCCTGCCAGCTGACCCAGTCCACCGGCCGGCCGGCAACGTCCAACCGCAGTATGCGCGGTACGCGTTCGTAACAATCTACCGTGGCGATCATGGTGACCGTCTGCCCAATCGGTGCTCTATCCCTAACGGAGCGTTGCCTCGGCCCGAGGAGACAGCGGCCAGCGGGCGCGAACCTGGTTGATTCGACCACCCTGTTCCGCCGGCCTCAAGGACCGGGCGCGCGTATGATGACCAAAGAGGGCATTCGGTTCAATGGCATCACGGCCAATACGTGTGATCATTTCATGACGTTTACGCGTCGCTTTGACAGCCATGCGGGCAACAGGCAAAGTCCCCGGGCCATGAGATTCGCCTGCTGGTCAATTGTCGTCGTTCTGGCTCTTGGGGCCTGTGGTTCCAGGGCGCCGGCAGACGGCGTTCTCGCCGGAGCAGGCGACCCGGAATGGGTGTGTCGCCCCGACGACGAGGCCTGGGACTGCGCCCAGGGCGTGGAACCGCCGCGCCCACCAGACGAACCGGACTAGAAGTTTTCGCCCCACCGACCGGTGCGCTGCGGCGGAAGGACCAACGCCCGAATCCCGGGAAAGAGCGGGCAACGACCCGATTCACGGCCCGGTTCGGGCTTGGCAGCAGGCCTTACAGGTCCGCCAGGATCGATTCGGCCTTGCTCACATCCAGCCTGCCGCCCTCCTCGACCGCGAGCTTCGTGACGGTGCCGTCATCGACGATCATCGCGAATCGCTGGGAACGCTGACCCAGGCCGAAACCGGAACCGTCCAGTTCCAGGCCCAGCGCCTTGGTGAAGTCGCCGTTGCCGTCGCCCACCATGAGCAGTTCCTCGGCGTTCTTGTCCTTGCCCCAGCAGTCCATGACGAACGCATCGTTGACAGCCATGCAGACGATGCTGTCGACGCCTTTCGCCTTGATCGCATCGGCGTTGACCACATAGCCCGGCAGATGATCGTTGGAACAGGTGGGGGTGTAGGCGCCGGGTACGGCAAACAGCACGACCTTTCTGCCGGCGAACAGGTCGTCTGTACTCACGGGCGTCGGGCGCCCGTCCTTGATGATGTGCATGGTGGCATCGGGTAGCTTCGCGCCTTCTTGAATGGCCATAGTCCTTCCTTCGTGTTGCTCGAGTAGCGGTCTGTGATTGGTCGACGGGGTGTCGAACGCGCAAGTTTGCGCATTGCCCGGTTACGGGTCAATGCCCTGTACCGTCCACGGCGTTGTTCTAGCCACTCAGGGCTGTAACGTGCCAAACGTATCTGAGCTAGAACATGCCCTGCGTGCAGGCTCGCCTGCCGGCACCGCCCGCACCAGGCAGGTCAATCGTTTCGGCGCCGTATTCGCCGCACGGCTCTCGGCACCGATCACCGCCAGGCAAAAGCCGGCTGCTCGAAGTGAGCGACCCGCGTGTCCCGCCCCAGCAGGCAAGCCTCGCGAAACTGGTAGAGCAGTGCCGCCGTCGGGGCGGCAATCGAGGTGGAGCCCACCGGCATGCGCAACATGGGATGTTCGCTGTCTGCCACGGGCTTCAGTATCGGCGCATCGGGGCGCAGGAACTCCCGCAACGGAATGCGGTGCACGGAAGCCACCTCTTCCGGGTTCGGTTTCAGCTCGACATCTGCACCGCCCCAGACCACCACCGGCGTCATGACGAAGCCAGAGCGCGTGACGAAGTCGTCCAGCAGACCGAGAACCCGCTCAGGGGGAAGCGCAAGGCCGATTTCCTCGCGCATTTCCCGGAGCGCGGTCTGCACCGGCGTCTCGCCCGGGTCCAGGCGCCCGCCGGGCAACGCCCACTGGCCGGGGTGATCCTGCAGCTTCGCAGACCTGCGCGTGAGAATCAGGCCCGCCTCCGACGCCTGGAACTCGTGCCGCTCGATGCCGGGCAGTTCCGGCCCGTCGGAAAGATCGGTCACGCAGAGCGCAACCGCCGCATGGTGCGCATCGTCCACCTTGTTTTCGACAACATCGAATTCCGCAAGATTGGCGGTGATGCGCCGCCTCAACTGTTCATCGCATTGCATCTTTTCAGCATACGGGCTCGAACACTCGCCCGCATATTGCACCAGGCCGCTCATCCAGTTCACGAATTTTATTGGCTTGTGCTTGGCTGCATTCCTGTCTGCGAAGGTTGTTCCAGGGACAAAACGCGCTGGCCGCGCGCCTGCCGACGGCCAGGCTCGGCAAAGACCGGTAAGATAAAGTGCCGGAACGCAGGAGCATCCCATAACCCAGGCGGTGAACGAACGGCGCGCTTTGTTGCTGGGGCTAGTCGCCGTGGCCTGCTGGTCCACGGTCGCCACCGGGTTCAAGCTCGGCCTGCGCCTGGTGGAACCGGTACAGCTCCTGCTGCTCGGCACCCTCGTTTCCACGCTGGTGTTCTGGTGCGCGGCCCTGCCAGGCTCCAGGTACCGCCTGCCTGCGAAGTCCATCGGTATCGCGGCCCTGGCCGGGGCGATGAATCCGGCGGCCTACTACCTCGTGCTGTTCGAAGCCTACGACCGCCTGCCCGCACAGATTGCGCAACCCCTGAACTACACCTGGGCCATCACCCTGGCCATCCTCGCCAGGCCCATACTCGGACAGCGGCTGATGCCGAGAACGCTGGCGGGCATTCTGCTCGGCTACGCCGGCGTCGTGATCCTGCTTTCCCAGGGAAGGTTCGACGCGCCGCCAAGCCTGGACTGGACGGGCGTGGCACTCGCACTCGCCAGCACGCTGATCTGGGCAGGCTACTGGCTGATGAACACCCGCCTCGAGATCGACCCCGTGGGCCTGATGGCCTGGAGCTTCACCTTCGGGTCGCTGTTCGTCGCAGCGGTGTGCCTGCTGGGGCCCGGGCTGCCGCCCCTGACGCCGGAAACCGGGCTCTACGGCCTGTGGGTCGGCCTGATCGAGATGGGTATCGCCTTCCTGGTCTGGCAGCGGGCACTCAAGCTGACCGCCAACGCCGGGCGGCTGGGTCAGTTGATCTTTCTCTCGCCTTTCCTTTCCTTCGTGCTGATCGGAACGGTGCTCGGCGAGGCGATTCACGCCACGTCCGTGGCCGGCCTTGCGATCATCGTGGCCGGCCTGTTCGTGGCCCGGGCCGGCACTACAGCGTCGGCAGCCAGCTCCTGATGGCTTCGCCGATTTCCTCGGGGGAATCTTCCTGGATGAAATGGCTGCCCTGCACCGTCACCTCGGTCTGGTTCGGCCAGCCGCGGCAGTATTCGCGTACCGCCCCCGTGATCAGCGCGCCCGGCTCGGCATTGACGAAGAGTTTCGGAACATCGCACTCCGATAGCCAGTCCGCGTAGTCCTGGGCAATGGCGACCACATCCGCCGGCTCGCCGTCCAGAGGAATCTGCCGGGGCCAGGTCAGTGTCGGCCGGCGGCTCTCGCCGGGTTCCGTGAACGGCCTGCGGTACTCCTCCATCTCT
>JAPOON010000140.1 GCA_026713405.1 Gammaproteobacteria bacterium | reverse complement strand
GGGGAGCGCCTGCCCGGCGAAAAACTCGACCTGGACGGGGTGCGTTTGTGGGCGCGACGCCTTGCCCGTGCCAACGACCTGAACCCCGATCCCAACACCGCGGTGGTGCTGTGCAATGCGGCACTCCTCGGGTTGATGAGCCGCCGGTTGAACGGTGCGGGGCAACAGGTCTTCGTCGACATGTTCGGGGCGAATGCCTGGGCGAACAGCGACGACTTCCTGTCCTATCCCGGCAAGCCGCAGCGGCGACTGCCCGACGCGCGGTTGCTAGGGCTCGGGCCGGCCTATCGGCTGTATCCCTGCAAGGACGAGCAATGGGTGTTCCTGGCGCTGGTCTATCCCCATGAACGCGAACGGTTCCGGGCCGTGCTGTGCGGAGAGGGTATCGAACTGGACGAAGACATCTGGCAGCGCCCGGACAGTGAAATCGCCGGGCGCCTGGAGGCGGTATTCGCAACGCGCTGCGCTGACGACTGGCAGAGCCTGTTCGTCAAGGCTGAAATCGGGTGTGTCCGCGCGGACCGGCGCCTGCCGTCAGAACGCTGGCTGCAGGGTGATCAGGTCCGGGCGCTTGACTGGTTGGCGCCGGTCATGCACCCGCAATGGGGCCCTTACCGGCGCCATGGGTCGCTTGTGCGTTTCAATGGGGGAAACCCGGACCTGAAACCGCCGCCTTATGCCGGCCAGCACAACGAAGAGTTGCTGTCGGAAGCCGGACTGAGCAGCGACGAAATAGCCGGCCTGGCCGCGGCCGGCGTACTTTGGAAGGAACAGGCTGCATGAACGGGCCGAGCGATCTCTGCTTCCATTCCGCCGTGGAACTGCGCCGCATGCTTGCGGCCGGTGAGGTGTCGGCGCTCGAGGTGCTCGACGCCCACATCGCGCGCATCGAGAAGTACGACGGCGTACTCAACGCCATCGTCACGCGCTGCTTCGACGAAGCGCGCGAACGGGCCGCATCGGGGCGGCTGACCGGGCCGCTTGCCGGGCTGCCTGTCGCGCACAAGGACCTGACGGAGACGGCGGGGCTGCGCACCACCTATGGTTCCCCGCTGTTCGCGGACAACGTGCCGGCCGAGGATTCGCTGCTGGTGGCCCGTATCAAGGCGGCGGGCGCCGTGACCATCGGCAAGACCAACACGCCGGAGTTCGGGGCCGGTTCCCAGACCTTCAATCGGGTTTTCGGGGCGACGCGCAACCCCCATGACCGTTCGCGCACCTGCGGCGGCAGCAGCGGCGGGGCGGCGGTGGCGCTTGCGGCACGCTTTCTGCCGATTGCCGACGGCAGCGACATGGGCGGTTCGCTGCGCAATCCGGCGGCTTTCTGCAACGTGGTGGGGTTGCGCCCCTCGCCTGGGCGGGTGCCGTCCGGCTGGAAAGAAGAGCGCGCCTGGTCGGATCTCAGCACCCAGGGGCCCATGGCGAGAAGCGTGGACGACCTGGCGCTGCTGCTGTCTGCGGTCGCCGGGCCGGACCCGCGGGTCACCAATGTGCTGCCCGAGGCCGGAGAGACT
>JAPOON010000139.1 GCA_026713405.1 Gammaproteobacteria bacterium | reverse complement strand
GCCCGAAGACTCACTGCGGACAACCCTCGGGGCCGGGCGGCCGGTGATCCGCCATCCTGATCGCGCCCTGCCCACCACCGAGGAATGGGCGCAGGCCTGCGAGCTGAAAGCAAACGGCCGCGGGCGCTGGAAGGGTCCCTGTCCGCTCTGCGGCGGCACTGACAGGTTTCACGTGGAACATCGGAGCGGGCGGGTCCTCGTGGGGTGCCGGGGCTGTATGGACGGTCTCGGAGACGCCGCGAAGCAGCAGTTCGGAGCGCTCCTGCGCGCCGTGTTCCCGGAGCGCTTCGGGCAGGCCGACGCAGCCGCACCATTGCCGCGACCCGCACCGTGCGCCTCGAAGCCCGCATCTCCGCCCCCGGCCAGCGAAACCGACAGCCGGACGAACGCCACCCACCTGTGGGTGCGGGCAGTGGCGCCGGAGAGCACGCCGGCGCGCACCTATCTCGCCTCACGGCTTGCCTGGCCGCCCGACGGCACCGGCCCCGATCTCCCGTCGGATGTGCGATGGCTCGCAGCGACCGACTGGCCGCCACCGCGCGAGGGACGCCCCGCCCCACCCCGGCGCGCGGCCGGAGCGATCGCCTTCGCCTACCGGCGGCGCGAGAGACTTGTGGCCATGGACCTCGAGGCCCTGACGGGAGACGGGCAGCGACTGTCGCCCCGCTGGCGCCGCACCATCGGACTGAAGCAGGGCGCGGTCTTCCGGGCGGGGGGCATCACCGGCGACAGGATCGTCCTGGCCGAGGGCCCAGTGGACGCGTTGGCGTGCCGGTGGCTGCACCCGGAGGCGGAATGCCTCGCCACAGGCGGCACGGCCGGCCTGACAGGGTGGTCGCCGCCGATCGACGATGATCGCTCAGTGCTCATCGAGCCGGACGGGGATGCTCCCGGCCGCCGGGCCGCGATCGCGTTGCAGACGCTCTTGCTGGCCTGCGGCCGGCCTTGCCGGATCGATTCGCGCAGGCAGGGCGATCCGGCTTCGGACCTCGCCGCCGATCTGACGGAACAGGTCAGTGTTCTTGAAGCGAACGGCTCGCCCTGCGACGTGGCCGTTCGATCGGCCTGGCAGCAGCTGGACGCACAACGAGGCAACACGGATACCCGCCCATGAACATCAAGCCGCTGCAAGACCTGGTCTCCGCCTGGAACGGAGCAACAGAGCGGGGCGATCCCGACGCGATCGATGCGGCGACCAACGCGCTCATCGATCTGGCCAAGCGTCACAAGATCGCCAAAGAGCGCTCGGCTGCCGTCTCGAAGGTTGCCGAGCTGGTGACCGGTGATGCCGACAAGCTCAACGAGGCGCTGTCGGCGCTCGCCACCTACCCGACGATCGAGCCAGCTCCCGCGCCGGTGCCGCCCGTCGAATTGATGCCACTGGACGAAGTCAACGATCCGAAGCCACAGGCGGTGATCTGGCGGGATGAGATGGCGGGTTCATGGCTCGCGCGCGGCGAAGTCGCGGTGCTGTCGGGGGCCGGCGGCGGCGGCAAGAGCACGCTGGCCCTGCAATGGACCCTCGCCGCCGCCCGCAACGAGCTGCACGGCACCGACCAGGGTGCCGTGGCCGGCTGCCGGGTGGCCGCCGGGCAAGTCGTGTACCTGTCCTGGGAGGACCGCCGCCGCCGCCTCAAGGATCGCGCCGACAAGATCACGAGGGATTGGGGCGACGACCCTTCCCATCTGGTCCAGGTGGCCGAGGGCAATGGGCCGATTTTCGGGCCGCCGCCGGAAACACCCCTGTTCAACGCCCGTCCGGTGCCGTTGCCGAATTGGGACGATCTCTGGAAGAAAATCCGCGAGGTGCCCAGCCTGTCGCTGGTGGTGCTGGATCCCGTCATGTCGGCATTCGCGGGCGACGCTTCAAGGGTCGAGGGCGTGCGACTCTTTCTCGACGAACTCCGCGCCGAAGCCGAGCTTGCGAACTGCGGCATCCTGTTGAT
>JAPOON010000138.1 GCA_026713405.1 Gammaproteobacteria bacterium | reverse complement strand
TGTGGGGCCGGCCCGCGGAACACCCCCCGTGCGACCCGAGCCGGACGTTGCTCATCGACGACAGCCGGGCGGTACTCGATGCCGCCGCTGCGTACGGCATCGAGTACCTGCTGACGGTGCAGCAGCCCGACTCCGCCCGTCCGTCCCGGAAGGAACTGGCGTTTCCGGCGTTCAACGATTTCGGGGAACTGATGCCTGGCGGTTGACCGGGCGTGTTAAAACCGCATTGACGCGTTGCCCTGCCTCTGAAACCATATCGCCTGCGAGAAAGGACACTGACACGTGCCCGGTTCCCTCGATTCTGGCTGGTTCGACCGCCGGAGGGCTCTGGCATAATGGTTGAACGCAGGGGGACCGCATCAGTTAATGGCCGCTCAAATCGATAGTACATCCCGCGCCGACATCCAAACCGAACTTTCCTCCCCGAGACTCGCCGAACTGGCGGTGACCCGCGGCGAGGGCCGGTTTGCGAGCAACGGCGCCATCGTGGTCGAGACCGGCAAACGCACCGGCCGCTCTCCCAAGGACCGTTTCATCGTCGACGAACCCTCGACCTCCGATGCCATCGACTGGGGCGCCATCAACCAGCCGATTGCGCCGGTGGTGTTCGATGCGCTCTGGGACCGGGTCCACCTGCACCTGGAACGCTCCGGGTGCTTCGTATCGCACCTGCACGTCGGCGCGGACCCGGAGCACTATCTGCCCGTCGAGGTGAGAACCGAATACGCTTGGCACGCGCTCTTCGGCCAGGCACTGTTCATCACGCCCGAGCACTACAACCCGCACAACAAGAAAGTCTGGCAGGTGGCGAGCGCTCCGGATTTCGTCTGCCGCCCGGAACGGGACGGTACGGCCAGCGACGGCACGGTGATGATCAACTTCGCGGCGCGCAAGGTGCTGCTGGCCGGCATGCGCTACGCCGGCGAGATGAAGAAATCCATGTTCAGCGTGCTGAATTTCCTGCTCCCCGAAAAGGACGTGCTGCCCATGCACTGCTCGGCGAACATGGGCAGGGACGGCGACGTGTCGCTTTTCTTCGGCCTGTCGGGCACCGGCAAGACGACGCTGTCGGCAGACCCCGGCCGTTTCCTGATCGGCGATGACGAGCACGGCTGGGGCAAGGGCACGGTCTTCAATTTCGAGGGCGGCTGCTACGCGAAATGCATCGACCTCACGCGGGAGAACGAGCCGGTGATATTCGATGCGATCAGCTTCGGCGCCATCGTCGAGAACGTCATCATCGATCCCGACACTCGCCAGCCCGATTATTCCGATGCCTCCCTCACCGAAAACACCCGCGCCTGCTACCCCCGTTCGAACATCGAGCTCAAGGTACCCGAAAACCGCGCCGGCGAGCCCAACAACGTCATCTTCCTTACCTGCGATGTCAGCGGCGTGCTGCCGCCGGTTTCGATGCTGGGCAAAGAGGCAGCCGCCTATCATTTTCTTTCCGGATACACCGCTGCCGTGGGGTCGACCGTGATGGGGTCGACGGAAGCCTATCAGGCGACCTTTTCCACCTGTTTCGGCGCCGCCTTCTTTCCCCGGCCGGCAGGGGTGTACGCAGACCTGCTCATCCGCCGGATCGAGGAGTTCGGGTCCAGGGTCTACCTGGTCAATACCGGCTGGACGGGCGGCGGGTATGGGGTTGGCGAACGGTTCAGGATACCCGTTACCCGGGCCATCATCGCCGCCGTCCAGAACGGCAGCCTGGAAAACGTGCCCACGAGGCGGCTGCCCGGTTTCAACCTGGACGTACCGGAAGCGGTTCCCGGCGTCGACAGCGCCCTGCTCAACCCGCGCGATACCTGGGCGGACAAGGATGCCTACGATGCCGCCGCACGAAACCTGAGCGCGAAGTTCGCGGATAATTTCAGCAAGTTCGACGTGGCCCCCGCCATTGTCGCCGCGGGGCCGTCGGCCGATTGCTGACGGGGCGATTCCCCAGCCCGACCAGAAAACAGCCACCGGGAGGGAATCTGACGCATTTGACCACTTTGTCCGCCGATAAGAGGCCTGGCCCGCCTGCAGCCGACCCGTTGGCTGCAACGGACGGTATCCGGTGACGCAACCGGAGACTCGGTACGACATGCGCCTGAAGGGCCTGGAGATTCCGTCGTCGATCCTCGATGCGCTGCGCGAGGGCTACGGGGAACTTACCGGCATCCGCCGGGGCATTGAGAAGGAAAGCCTGCGGGTCACTCCGGACGGCAACCTGTCGCAGCGCAGCCATCCGCGCGAGCTGGGTTCGACCCTGACCCACCCCAACATCACCACCGACTTCTCGGAAGCGCAACTCGAACTCATCACCGGCGTTCATGCCTCGCCGGAAGCGTGCATCGGCCAGCTTCACGATGTCCACCGCTATGTGTATTCCTGCCTGGACGACGAGTTGCTCTGGGTGGCGTCCATGCCCTGCTTCGTCGGCGAGGAAGCCGACATTCCCGTGGGCCGCTACGGGTCGTCCAACATCGGCACGGCCAAGACGGTCTACCGGCTCGGGCTGGGCCATCGGTACGGACGCCTGATGCAGACCATCTCCGGCATTCATTACAACTTTTCCCTTCCGGATGCCTTCTGGGAACGGTATGCGGCCCTGCAGCGGCGTCCGGCCGACCGTGATTTCGTGACAGACTGTTACTTCGGCCTGATCCGCAACTGCCGCCGGCACGGTTGGCTGTTGACCTGGCTCTTCGGTGCGTCGCCCGCCATCTGCCGCTCTTTCGCGCGCAATCTCGATCATGGCCTGGAAGGGTTCGACGAGGGCACGCTTTACCTGCCCTGGGCCACGTCGTTGAGAATGGGGCGGCTGGGTTACCAGAGCGATGCCCAGAGCGGGTTGCACATCTCGTACAACGGCCTGGAATCCTACGCGCAGACGATGCACACGGCGCTGACGCAATCCTATCCCCCCTACGAGGCGATCGGCGTCAAAGTGGACGGCGCCTACCGTCAGCTCAACACGGCGCTGCTGCAGATCGAAAACGAGTTTTACGGGGCAATCCGGCCAAAGCGGCGGATCCGTTCCGGCGAGCGCCCGTTGACGGCACTCAGGCGCCGGGGGGTGGAGTACGTGGAAGTCCGCTGCCTCGACCTCAACCCGTTTCTGCGCGTGGGCATCGACGAGCAGCAGATCCGCTTCATGGACACCTTCCTGCTCTGTTGCCTGCTCGCCGAAAGTCCCGGGGACAGCCCGGAGGAATCGGCGGAGAACGAGGCGATTCAGCTTGCCGTGGTGGAGCGCGGGCGCGAACCGGGGCTGCGTCTCGGCGGCGAACTCCGCGACAACCGGGCGGGCGCGATCCTCAGCCGGTGTGCGGCGGTGGCCGAACTGCTCGATGCGGCGCACGAAACGGACCTGTACACCGATGCCGTGGAACAGCAGCGGGCCCGGGCGCGCAATTCCAGCCTGACCCCGTCCGCGCGAATCCTGGACATGATGGCGAGCCAGAAGGCGCCGTTCTTCCGCTTCGCGCTCAACCAGTCCATCGCGCACAAGGGGTATTTCGATGAACATCCCCCGACCCGGCGGGAGATGAACCGGCAACAGGCCATGGCCCGGCGGTCGTACGCGGACCAGCAATCCATAGAGGACGCGGACGAGGTGGATTTCGACACCTTTCTCGAATCCTATCTCAAGCCTCCGCAGTGAACTTCCTGGCGCACTGCCTGATCGCCGACCGGGCGAATCCGGGCGACGAGGCGATGGGGGCGGGCCTCATCGCCGGCGCCATTCTGGGTGACTTTGTAAAAGGCCCGGTCCCGGACCGGTGGCCGGCCCCGCTGCAGGCGGGCATACGCCTGCACCGGCGCATCGACGCTTACAGCAACGGCGCCGCGGGGATCCGCAGAAGCTGCAATCGCTTTCCGGCGGACCTGCGCCGCCTGGCGCCGGTATTCGTGGACATCGTTGCCGACCATTGCCTGGCTATTGACTGGCAAGCCTGTCACGCCGAGCCGCTGGAGGCCTTCAGCCGGCGCTGCTATGCGACGCTCGAACCGCACGCGCATCGCCTCGACGCACCGGGCCGGCGCTACCTTGACTGGATGGTGGAGGATGACCTCCTGGCCCGCTACCGGGATGCCGATGCGATGGAGCGTGGGCTGCTCAGCATCACGCGCCGGCTCGGCCGGGAAAACCTGAATGGCGTGCTGCTGGCTTTCGTCGCCGGCTGCCTGCCGGACCTGCAGAAGGACTTTCGCGGCTACTTCCCGGAACTGCTCGCCCACGGGTGCGAGTGGACCGAGAAACTGGCGGAATCGGCTGCCGGGACGGGGCAGCCCGGTTGACGCTTCGGCTATCGCCGTTAATCTAGGCCTTTTGTTCGCGGATTTCGCGGATAAGGTTGTCAAATGAGTCAAATCCCTCCCGATCACTGTATTCCTGCCGGGCTGGGGCATCGCCCCGTTAGGCCTCTTGTTCGCGGACAAGGCAATCGAATGAGTCGAATTCCCACCCGGTCACCGTTTTCCAGCCGGGCTCACGCATCGCCCCGTCCGGCGCTTTGCCTTCCCGGGGAATCTTCTTGAAAGCCGTGTTGTGCAAGGCCTTCGGGCCTCCGGAATCGCTGGTGCTCGAAGATGTCGCGGAACCGGTCATCGGGCCGGACGATGTGCTGGTCGACATTCGCGCCGTTGCGCTCAATTTCCCCGATGTCCTGATGATCGCCGGCAAGTATCAGAGCCTGCCGCCGTTTCCGTTCACTCCGGGTGGCGAAGTGGCGGGAACGATCGCGGCGACCGGCGCCAACGTGACGGAGTTTGCGCCGGGAGACCGGGTATTCGGCGGCGTGGGACACGGCGGATTCGCGGAACGGGTCGGCCTGCCGGCCCGGCGCCTGTTCCGGATGCCCGAGTCCATGAGCTTTGCCCAGGCATCCGGCATCAGCACCACTTACGGCACGTCGTACTATGCGCTCAAGGATCGGGCGGCGCTGCAACCGGGCGAGAACCTGCTCGTGCTCGGGGCGGGCGGGGGAGCCGGCTCGGCGCCGGTACAGCTCGGAAAGCCCATGGGCGCCCGGGTCATCCCCGCCTCGAGTTCGGCGGAGAAGCTCGATGCCGCCCGCGCCTCCGGGGCCGACGAGACCATCGACTACAGCGACGGCCAGCTCAAGGACAAGGTCAAGGCGCTGACCGGCGGGAAGGGCGCCGATGTCATCTACGATCCGGTCGGGGGCGATCTGTTCGATCAGTGCATGCGCTGCATCAACTGGTACGGCAGGGTGCTGGTCATCGGCTTCGCTGCCGGCGATATTCCCAGGGTGCCCATAAACCTGATTCTGCTGAAAAGCTGCCAGGTCGTCGGCGTCTTCTACGGCGCCTGGTCCATGCGCTCTCCGGACGAGCACAAGGCACGCTTCCAGGAGATTCTCGAGCTCTTCGGGCGGGGCGGGATCGATCCCCTGGTCGGCAGCAGTTATCCCCTGGAACAATATGTCCGGGGGCTCCGCGACCTGTCGGAACGCCGCGCCATCGGCAAGGTGGTTTTGACCGTCGGCGAAGCAGGTGCCTCATGAGGCGCCGCTTTCTTGCACGGGATTACGCGGTCGCCATCGCGGGGTT
>JAPOON010000137.1 GCA_026713405.1 Gammaproteobacteria bacterium | reverse complement strand
GCGGCGCGGTGCGAGGCGCTGCGGCGGGGGTTTTCGAACGGCGCGTCAGCCGGTTCTGAAGACCTCGCAGGACGTTCTGGAACATCGGCTAACGGGGCTACGGCTCAGGCCGCCGTCAACTCTGCCACGATCTCCCGCTGAATGCTGTCCGGGATGCCCCCGTAGGCGGCGCCGGTCCGATCGACGATGTCGCCAAAGCGTTCCTTGAAGCGGGACGGAATCGTCTTCGGTTCCCCGATGACCGCAAAATCGCCGAGTATGTCGTCGCTGATGAGACTGCCCATCTCCTCCCAGCGGCCCTGTTTCGACATGGCGTTCAGTTCCGGATGCAGTTCGCCGGCGCCGATGCTTTCGAGTACCGGCTTGTAGGCCGGCGTCGAACCGTAGAAGGCGATCTGGCGGCGCGTGAGAGCATCGGCCCTGGCCACCTCCTCCTCGGTCTGGCCCGTAACGATGAAGGCCGGATAGCTGATCTCGAAATCCTCGCGCTTCCTGCCCGCTTTCGCCCAGCCCCGCTCAAGCGCCGGCAGCGTCACCTCGCGCAGGTATTTCTCGGTGGTGAATGCGTGGATGAACACCCCGTCGGCCACTTCGCCGGCCACCTCGGTCATCAGCGGGCCCACGGCCGCTAGAAACACCCGGGGCGGCCCGTATTCGGTGTCGGTCGGCGTGAAGAACGGCGTCATCAGCGTGTGCCGGTAGAACTTGCCGGTGAACTGCAGCGGCTCGCCCTCGTGCCAGTTCGCCCAGATGGCGCGCATGGCCAGGATGAACTCCCGCATGCGCGGCGCCGGGTTCGACCACGGCATGCTGAAGCGCTTGGTGATATGCGGCCGAATCTGCGAGCCGAGGCCGAGCACGAAGCGGCCCTTCGAGGCGGCGTTCAGATCATGACCGACGTTGGCCAGCGTCATGGGCGAGCGTGCAAACGCCACCGCGATGGAGGTCATCAGATCGATTTTTTCGGTGGTCTGGGCCGCCATGAGCAGCGGGAAGAACGGGTCGTGCCCGGTCTCCGCGCTCAGGATTCCCGAATAGCCCATCTCTTCCAGAGCACGGGCTTCGGCGCCCACCTTGTCCAACTGCCAGCCGACACCGCCGTCTACTTTCATCGCGTTCCCCCTCGATGTCGCGGCCTGCCATTGCCGCTGAGAATGCTTCGCCCATACCCCCGGGCGGAAATCGGATTGTTTCAGCTTGGCCGAAGCGAAGCAATCGCCATCTAATGAAGCAATCCCCGGCGTTTCCCAAGCACGAGAATCAGGAATCCAAGCAGGAAGGGCACTGCGCGCTCGGCGAAATCCCCGGGCGTATCGGGCGCAATATAAAGCACCACGGTCAACGTGAAACCGGTCGCCACCGCTGCGATGACCGCACCCGGACGCACCGGCCAGTTCATCAAACGCACGATAACCGCCGGCCCGAACGCCGCGCCGAGCGCGTTCCAGGCGAACAGCACCCGGGTGAATATCGCGTCGGGTAGGCCGTAGGCGACCAGTACTGCCAGTACACCGACAACCAGCACCACCAGCCGGGAAACCAGGAGCGAGGTGCTGTGCATCAGGTCGTGGCTCACCGCGGAGGCGGCAACGAGCAACTGGCTG
>JAPOON010000136.1 GCA_026713405.1 Gammaproteobacteria bacterium | reverse complement strand
GCACGGTGGCCCTTTGCACATCGTGTTTCGGCGGGGCCATGGCGATGAACATGGGCGTGTTCATCACCTTCTCTTCAGGAACGGTGACCGGCGCCCCGAGCGTGATGATGCCTTCGGAGGAGTAAACCTGGTGATTCCGGTCCACCTGCATGATGTCGTTGTACTTCGTGACCGACCAGAACGGCCCGAACTGGCTGTCGCGGCAGTAGTGCACCGGGTCCTCGCGCCGCAGGCGTTCGAAATAACCCCAGTGGGCATCCTGCTGGAAGATGTTGGGGTCGGAGAGGTTGATGTCCTCGAGGGGAATCGAGTACGGGTCCGGGACGAAATTGGTGTTTGCTACATTCATGACTCAGACATTGGGGGTTTATTGCCTTAGTGATTGAAAGGATAAGGCAATTCCACGCCCGTAGGAACCGAGGGGCCCCGGCGCACCGGCCACGGCCGCAGCCCTGATGTGACCCGAAAACCCACCCGCGCACCCCGGCCACTAATGCGGCGCCTGCCGGACAATCGCGCCAGGACCCGGATTTGATGCACAATCCACCTCGAAACAGCCTGCGGATGCCACCAGACCGCTCATGAAAAAACTGCTCATCGCCAATCGCGGCGAAATCGCCGTACGCATCGCCCGCACCGCCGCCGAACTGGGGCTGGCCACCGTCGCGATGCATAGCGAAGACGACGCCTCCTCACCGCACACCGCCGGCGCCGACGAGGTGGCGGCGCTTTCCGGCCGGGGCGCGGGGGCCTACCTAGATATCGGCCAGATCGTGGAAATCGCCAGGCAGTGCCAATGCGACGCCGTGCATCCCGGCTACGGATTCCTGAGCGAAAACCCCGAATTCGCGGCCGCCGTCGAGAACGCGGGGCTCACATTCGTCGGCCCGGCACCCGAAACGCTCAGCCTGCTGGGGGACAAGACGCGGGCTCGCGCCCTCGCCCGGGATTGCGGGATACCGCTTATCGCCGGCAGTGACGGCGCGGTCTCCGTGAACGAGGCCCGCTCCTTCCTTGCGAGCTGTCCAGACGACGCGGCAATGGTGATCAAGGCCGTGTCGGGGGGCGGCGGCCGCGGCATGCGCGTGGTGTCCGATGCCTCGGAACTCGAGCAGGCCTACCGGCGGTGCCGCTCGGAGGCACAGGGCGCATTCGGCAATCCCGAGGTGTATGTCGAGGAGTACCTGTCGAATGCCCGTCACATCGAGGTGCAGATCGTTGCCGACGGCAAAGGCGGGGTAAGCCATGCGTGGGAACGGGAATGCAGCATACAGCGGCGCCACCAGAAGCTGGTCGAAGTGGCGCCGAGCCCGGGCCTCGCGCCGGAAATTCGCGATGCCCTCACCGGCGCCGCGGTGCGCCTCGGCGAAGCTTCCGGATACCGGGGCGCGGGCACCGTGGAGTTCATGGTCTCCGGCGAGCGGTTCGCCTTCATCGAAGCCAACGCGCGCCTGCAGGTCGAGCACACCGTCACCGAGGAGATCACGGGCATCGACCTGGTCCGGGCGCAACTCGAGGTGGCCGCGGGGCGGACTCTCGAGGAGATCGGCTTGCGGCAGTGTGACGTGCCCTCCCCGCGCGGCTATGCGATCCAGGCGCGCATCAACACGGAAACGATGCAGCCCGACGGCAACGCCAAACCCGGCGGCGGCACATTGACCCTGTTCGAGGTTCCGGGCGGGCCGGGCCTGCGCACCGACACCTATGGTCGCCAGGGCTACACGACCAATCCCGCGTTCGACTCGCTCTTGGCCAAGCTGATCGTGCACTCGCCGTTCGACGACTACGGCGCCGCGGTCCGCAAGGCAGGCCGGGCGCTGCGGGAGACGCGCATCGAAGGTGTGCCGACCAACCTCGATTTCCTGGCGAACCTGTTGGCCCATCCCCGCTTCCAGGCCAACGATGTACACACCGGGTTTGTCGATGAGGAAATCGGGCAACTGGCACGGAGTGGCCCGCAGCGCGGATCGTCCGCAGCCGATGGACTGGACGGCCCCAGAGCCTCGCGCTCCCTCGCCGGCGCCAAAGTGGACGAGGTCGACCCGCTGGCAGTTCTGGATCACGGCAAGTCGGGAGCCGCCAGCGGTCCGAGCGCCCCGGCCGCCCTCGAACTGGTTTCCGAAGAGTTGCCCGCGGGCATCGCTGCCATAAAGGCGCCCATGCAGGGCACCATCATCAGCTTCGAGTTGGCGCCGGGCGATGCCGTCCATGTCGGCCGACAGGTGGCGATCATGGAAGCCATGAAGATGGAACACGTGGTGACCGCGGCACTGAGCGGTATCGTCCAGCGGCTGGGCGTCGAAGAAGGCGACACGGTGTTCGAAGGCCACCCGCTGATCTATCTGGAAGAGCAAGACATTGCAGTGCCGGAAGCGGGCGACGACGCTTCGCTGGACCTCGACCGCATACGGCCCGACCTCCAGGAAGTGTACGACCGCAAAGCGAAGGGGCTGGACGAGAACCGCGCGCGGGCCGTGGCCAAGCGGCGCAAAACGGGGCACCGCACGGCCCGCGAGAACATTGCCGACCTGTGCGACGAGGGGTCGTTCATCGAGTACGGGGCGCTCGTCATCGCCGGGCAGCGGCGCCGCCGCAGCCTGGAAGACCTGATCGAGAACACGCCGGGCGACGGCATGGTCTGCGGGCTTGGCCGGATCAACGGTGACCTGTTCGGCCCCGAACGGTCCCGCGCCATGGTCATGTCCTACGACTACATGGTGCTGGCCGGCACCCAGGGCATCAAGAACCACGCCAAGAAAGACCGCATGTTCGAACTCGCGGAACAGCAGCGGCTGCCTACCGTGCTGTTCGCGGAGGGCGGCGGCGGCCGGCCGGGCGATACCGACGGCGCCTCCTTTGCCGGGCTCGACTGCTGGGCATTCACCTACTTCGCCCGCCTCTCGGGGCTCGTCCCCCTTGTCGGCATCACCACCGGGCGCTGCTTTGCAGGGAATGCCGTGTTGCTGGCCTGTTGCGACGTGATCATCGCCACCGAAGGCTCCAACATCGGCATCGGTGGCCCGGCCATGATCGAGGGTGGAGGCCTTGGCGTCTTCAGGCCCGAGGAAGTGGGCCCCATGGACGTGCAGGTACCCAACGGCGTCGTGGACATCACCGTCAGGGACGAGGCCGAAGCCGTCGCGGTCGCCAGGCAATACCTTTCCTATTTTCAGGGCCCGGTGGATTCCTGGGAGGCGCCGGACGCACGCGAGTTGCGTTTCGTGGTGCCGGAAAACCGGCTGCGCTACTACGACATGCGGGATGTCATCTACGGCATCGCCGATATCGGCTCGGTGCTGGAAATTCGCAAGGACTGGGGGCCCGGCATCTACACCGCCTTCATCCGGGTTGAAGGCATGCCAATGGGCGTGATCGCCAACAACCCGGGCCACCTGTCCGGCGCCATCGACGCCGACGGCGCCGACAAGGGCGCGCGTTTCCTGCAGTTGTGCGACGCCTTCGACCTGCCGGTGCTGAGCCTGTGCGACTGTCCGGGCATCATGGTCGGCCCGGAGAGCGAGAAGACCGCCCTGGTGCGCCACGCCGGCCGCATGTTCGTGGTGGGCGCCAATATCGATGTGCCGCTCATGACCATCGTCATCCGCAAGGCCTACGGGCTCGGCGCCCAGGCCATGGCCGGCGGCAGCTTCAAGGCGCCGCTGTTCACCGTGACCTGGCCGACCGGCGAATTCGGGGGGATGGGGCTGGAAGGCGCCGCCAAGCTCGGCTACCGCAAGGACCTGCAAGCCATCGAAGACCCCCAGGAGCGCAAGGAAGCTTACGAAAAGATCGTCGAGGGCCTGTACGAAAGAGGCAAGGCGGTCAACACCGCATCGGTCTTCGAACTCGACGATACGATCGACCCCGCCGACTCCCGCAAGTGGATCACGGCGGCGTTACGATCCGTGGCGCCCCGCCCCCCGCGCACACACAAGAAACGGCCCAACGTCGATACCTGGTAACGCTTCCCGTGAGCCGGCATTCAGGCCGGCAATCGCTTCGGTGTAATCGGCATCGGCCCGGGACGTCAGGAAATCGGGCAGCTCCATCAGGTGGCTGTCCGCATCGTTGATTCGTCGGTTGCCGGCGTAGGTCACGGACTCGAACGAACCGGTGCACAAGCCGATGCACACAAGGAGGCCGCCACGTCAGGCGACCTCCGGCAATACGGCCGCAAGGCGCTCGAACATGGCCTCGAGGTCCGACGCCTCGGCGACGAACGGCGGCCCGAACTGCAGCGTATCGCCGCCCCAGCGCACATAAAAACCCGCTTCCCACATCTTCAGCCCCGCCTCGTATGGCCTCACCGTGGGGTCGCCATCCCGCGGCTGCAGTTGCACCGCGCCGGCGAGTCCGTAGTTGCGGATGTCGACAACGTGCGGCGCACCCCGGAGTTCGTGCAGGTACTTCTCGAACTGCAGGGCCAATGACCGCCCGCGCTCGATCATCCCTTCCGCCACAAGCAGATCAAGCGCCGCGAGCCCGGCCGCACAGGCAACCGGATGTGCCGAGTAGGTATAGCCGTGGGGCAATTCGACGGCATGCAGCGGCTTCGGCGCCTCCATGAAGGCGCGATAGATCGTCTCGCTGGTTACCACGGCGCCCATGGGAACCGTGCCGTTGGTCAGTTGCTTGGCGAGATTCAGGATGTCGGGCACCACGCCGAACTCCTGGGCTCCGGTCATGGATCCCGCGCGCCCGAACCCGGTAATCACTTCATCGAAGATCAGCAGGATGTCATGACGGTCGCAGATCTCCCGCAACCGCTGCAGGTAGCCTGCGGGCGGCACTACCACGCCGCCGGATCCGGACATGGGCTCCACGATCACGGCCGCGATGTTGGAGGCATCGTGCAACGCCACGATTTCCTCGAGCTGATCCGCCAGGTGGCTCCCGTATTGCGGCATGCCCCGGCTGAACGCATTTTCCGGCAGCAGCGTGGCCGACAGGTGGTCCGTGTCGAGCAGCGGCCCGTACATCTGCCGGTTGGGGCCGATGCCGCCCAGGCTGGTACCGCCGAAATTGACCCCGTGATATCCCCTGACGCGGCCGATCAGCTTGGTCTTGCCCGGGCGACCGGCCTCCCGCCAGTAAGCACGGGCGATCTTGAGGGATGTATCGGTGCTCTCAGACCCGGAATTCGTGAAGAAGACGTGGGAAAGGCCCTCCGGCATCAACTCGACGATGCGATTGGCCAGCTCGAAACTCGAGGCGTGGCCGAACTGGAAGGCAGGGGCATACTCCATGCGGCCAAGCTGGTTCGCCACCGCTTCGGCGATGGCCGCGTGACCATGGCCGGCGCCGCAGCACCAGAGCCCCGACAGGCTGTCGAAGATCTTGCGGCCGTCCGGCGTGTAGTAATGGCAGCCCTCCGCGCGCTCCACGATTCTCGGATCCTGCTTGAACGCCCGATTGGAGGTATAAGGCATCCAGTGGGCGTCGTAGAAAGACGATGTGGAATCGTTCAAATGCCGATCTCCCGGTCGCGGTAGGGCTGGTCCCGACGGCGAGAGTATGCGCCCGCCCGCGATGCTGTAAAGCCCTGTGCCGCGACATCCGCGAGCCTTGAAGCAAGTTGCATGCCCCCGCCGATACGGGGAAGATAGCCGCACTCCTGATCAGCGGACCAAACAGATGGGCCTATTGACCATGTCCCGATCGGAGCGCGAGACATTCCTGGCCGAGTTGCACGTCGGCGTGCTCTGCGTTCCGGGTGACGGCGCTCCGGTCTGCTCCCCGATCTGGTACGACTATGCACCCGGGGGTGACATTCACGTAATACTCGACCCGAGGTCACGCAAGGGCAGGCTGCTCACCGACGGGCTTTCCGTCACGTTCGTCGTCCAGGAGGAAGCGCCGCCGTACAAGTACGTAACCGTCGAAGGAACGGTGAGCCTGGAAGGCGCAAAAACCGAGGAGCACCTGCGGCCGTTGGCCCGGCGCTATCTCGGCCAGGCAGAGGGCGATGCCTATGCCGACGCCAGCCCGGTGGAAGGCGCCTACCGCGTTTCCATTCATCCCAGTCGCTGGATGACGGCGGATTTCAGCAAGCGGTTGTGACGCTTGGCGCCCTGTCAAATGAGTCAACTTCGCTCCCGTTCACCGCTTTTGTGTCAGGCCAGGCCGCCGCTTGACTGGTGACTCGCTTACCGTGGACGAGTCCGGCATAGATAAAGGGTCCTTCGCAAAGCGATTCGCAGAGCGGGTGCTCGCGACCCGATGGCTGGTGATCCT
>JAPOON010000135.1 GCA_026713405.1 Gammaproteobacteria bacterium | reverse complement strand
TCGGCATGCCACGGACCCGGCGCCTGCACTGCGGAGCCCGCATCCTGCGGCCCTGGCTGGGGATACCCAGGGAATCCCTGTTGCGCCACGCCCGGGATTCCGGGCTCGACTGGATTGAAGACCCTTCCAATGCCCGGGTGGACTTCGATCGGAATTTCCTGCGCCGGGAGATCATTCCCCGCCTGGCCGGCCGCTGGCCGGATGCAGGGAAGACCCTGGCAGCGAGTGCGGCAACGCAGTTCGCCCGCGATGCGCTGCTCGATCACCTTGCCGACAGTGTTCCGGCCGCCGCCCGTTCCGGCGATGGCGCGGCCGACGTATCCGTGGCGGGGAACGGGCCCGACGGGGGGTGGAAACTCGCCCTGCGGGAATTCCCGGCGGAGCTTCGTGCGCCGGTACTGCGGCTCTGGTTGCACGGTCTGGGCGAGTTCTTCGCAACGGAGCGTGCGCTCGCTGAATTTGCCCGGCAGTTCGATGCGCCGGCGGATGCACACCCCCGGCTGGCCCTGCAGCACGGCGTGCTGCGCCGGCATGGCGAAACGGCGGTCTACACCGGGCCGGATTTCGAACTGCGCCCGAGTTACCGCCTCGACCTGCCTGGCGTGTTGGCGTTGCCGCATGGAATCCTGGCGGCCGAGCCGCACACCGCCGGTTTCCATGCCACCGGCGCCGTTGAAGTGCGGTTCCGGCGCGGCGGTGAACGCCTGCGTTGCGGGGGCAGGACGCGTTCCCTGAAAAAGCTCATGCGTGCCGCGGAGATTCCGCCCTGGCAGCGGCGTACCTGGCCCCTGGTCTTTTCCGGAGACGTGCTGCTTTCCGTTCCCGGCATCGCCACGGCGGACGCGCCCGAGGAGGACCCACGCTGGCGAGTTACCTGGGCGCCGAACGCGAACCGGTAATTTGTCCTTCCGAACGGGTTTTGCTATCGTGCAATCCCATCTTGGCCACCGGCCGAATCGATTCGAGATCGACGATAATTTCTCGCATCCATTCGTAAAGGTGGCTGTCCGGCTGGGGCAATGGCCCGGGCCGATAGCAGATGGAGCCAATGACGCGATTCGTATTTGTTACCGGCGGCGTCGTCTCTTCCCTGGGAAAGGGAATTCTCACTGCATCTCTCGCTTCCGTCCTGGATGCGCGCGGTCTCAACGTCAACGTCCTGAAGATGGATCCGTACATCAATGTCGATCCCGGGACGATGAATCCGTTCCAGCACGGGGAAGTTTTCGTTACGGCTGACGGCGCCGAGACCGACCTCGACCTCGGCCACTACGAACGCTTTACGGGCGTTCGCATGTCCCGGCTGAACAACTTCACGACGGGCACCGTCTACGCCGAGGTGATCCGGCGGGAACGGCGCGGCGACTACCTTGGCGGCACGGTGCAGGTCATTCCGCACATCACCGATGAGATCAAGCGGCGCATCAAGCTGGTGGGCGAAGGTGTGGACGTGGTCATCGTCGAGACCGGCGGCACGGTCGGCGATATCGAATCGCAGCCCTTCCTGGAAGCCATCCGCCAGTTCCGGCTCGAGGTCGGTTCGGACCGGGCGCTGATCATCCACCTCACCCTGGTGCCTTATCTCAGCGCGGCCGGTGAGATCAAGACCAAGCCGACCCAGCACTCGGTGAAGGAACTGCGCTCAATCGGCCTGCAACCCGACATCCTGGTGTGCCGCTCGGACCAGGAGCTGCCGGAGGACGCCCGGGGCAAGATTGCGCTGTTCACCAACGTCGAGGCCCGGGCGGTGGTATCCATCGTCAACTTCGAAACGATCTACCAGGTGCCGGCCGCTCTCAAGGAACAGGGCGTCGACGACTACCTGGTCGAAAAGATGCGGCTCGCCTGCGACCCGGCGGACCTGTCGAGCTGGCGGGCCGTGGTCGATGCGGAACTGCATCCGGTACGGGAAGTGCGCATTGCCATAATCGGCAAGTACCTCGACCTGCTCGATGCCTACAAGTCGCTGATCGAAGCGGTGCGCCATGCCGGCATCCAGTCGCGCACCCGCGTGAACATCGACTTCATCGATGCGGAGGAACTGGAGCAGGAGGGCACCGGCCGGCTCGATGCGGTGAGCGCCATCCTGGTGCCCGGCGGGTTCGGGCAGCGGGGATTCGAGGGCAAGATTCTGGCCGCCGGCTATGCCCGCGCGAACGGCGTTCCCTATCTCGGCATCTGCTACGGCCTGCATGCCGCCATCATCGACTTCGCCCGCAATGTCTGCGGCCTCGAGGACGCCCACTCAACTGAAATCGACATCGCCACGTCGCACCCGGTGATCGGCCTGATCACCGAATGGACCGACCGGGAAGGCCAGGTCGAGCAGCGCACCGGCGACGAAGACCTGGGCGGCACCATGCGCCTTGGCGAACAGGCCTGTGTGCTCACGGAGGATTCCCTGGCCAGGCAGACCTACGGGCAGAAGGTGGTCCACGAACGGCACCGCCATCGTTACGAAGTCAACAACCACTACATGCAACGATTCGAGGAGCGGGGCATGCGGGTGGCGGGCCGCTCCGAAGACGGCGAACTCGTCGAGATGATCGAACTCGCCGATCATCCCTGGTTCATCGCCTGCCAGTTCCACCCCGAGTTCACCTCCTCGCCGCGCGGCGGGCACCCGCTTTTCAACGGGTTCATAGCCGCGGCCAAAGAAAAATCCCTGGTCGGCCCGGTACTGCTCAAAGACGGAACGGGCTGATGCGCCTGTGCGGGTTCGAGGTGGGGTCTTGCGAGCCCATGTTTCTCATTGCGGGCCCCTGTGTCATCGAGAGCGAAGCCCTGGCCTGTTCGACGGCGGCGGCGCTCAGGGACATGGCCGGCTCCCTGGGCATCCCGTTCATCTACAAGAGTTCGTTCGACAAGGCCAACCGCTCCTCGCATCGGAGCTTCCGTGGCCCGGGGCTTGAGCAGGGGCTGCGCATACTGGAGAAAGTGCAGCGCGAGGTCGGCGTGCCGGTGTTGACCGATGTGCACGAAGATACCCCCCTCGATCAGGTGGCGGAGGTGGTGTCGGTACTTCAGACGCCCGCGTTCCTGTGCCGCCAGACCGATTTCGTTCAACGGGTGTGTGCGCTCGGCAGGCCGGTGAACATCAAGAAAGGCCAGTTCCTGGCGCCGGCAGACATGTTGCAGGTGGTCGCGAAAGCGCGGGCGGTCGGCAACGAACAGATACTGGTGTGCGAGCGGGGCGTGAGTTTCGGTTACAACAACCTGATTTCCGACATGAGATCGCTCTCGATCCTGCGCGCTACGGACTGCCCGGTGGTCTTCGATGCCACCCATTCGGCACAGCTTCCCGGCGGAAAAGGTCATGCCTCCGGCGGCCAGCGCGAAATGGTGCCCGTGCTGGCTCGTGCGGCGGTTGGCGCCGGCGTCGCTGGCCTGTTCATGGAAACCCATCCGGACCCCGACAATGCCAGATCGGATGGCCCGAATTCCTGGCCGCTGGGCTTGATGCCGGAATTGCTGGCCGGGCTGAAGGCCCTCGATGAGGTCGTAAAGGCGCGCCCGTTTCCGGAAGACAGGGTTACAGCGTGCGTAAAGTCCTCATCCGCACCCGCAACGTCCGCAGACATGGGCAAAGGCGCCGGGACAGCGGCGGCCGCAAGCGGAGACGGTGAATCATGAGCCGGATTGCCGCGGTTCGGGCGCGTCAGGTCCTCGATTCCCGGGGTAATCCGACCGTCGAGGCGGACGTGCGTACCGCGGCGGGCGGCTTTGGCCGGGCTATCGCACCGTCGGGAGCATCCACGGGGTCCAGGGAGGCGCTGGAACTGCGCGACGGCGACCCGGGCCGCTTCGTCGGCAAGAGTGTGCTTACGGCGGTGCGGGGGGTGACGGACATCGTTGCGCCGGCACTGGCAGGCGCCCAGGCCACGGAGCAGCGCGCGATCGATGCGCGGATACTCGAACTCGACGGAACGGACAACAAGTCGAGACTCGGCGCCAATGCCACGCTTGCGGTGTCGC
>JAPOON010000134.1 GCA_026713405.1 Gammaproteobacteria bacterium | reverse complement strand
CATCGCCCTCACCGCCGCGGTGGTGGCTGCCGGCGTACGCCGCGGCCTGGAAAACGCCCTGCGCTGGCTGACGCCGGCCCTGTTCCTCATCCTGCTGTTCCTGGTGGGCTATGCCATTGTCGCCGCCGACTTCGCCGCCGCCGCGCGTTTCCTGTTCGGCCCGGACTTTTCGCAGATCGATGCACAGACCGTTCTGCTTGCCGTGGGCCAGTCATTCTTCTCGCTGGGCATTGGCCTCGGGGTGCTGCTGACCATTGGTGCCTACATGGCCCCGGAATCGTCGATCCTCCGCGCCGGCGTGGTGGTCGCGGTAGCGGACGTAACGGTCGCGCTGCTGGCAGGCCTTGCCGTTTTCCCCATCGTATTCGGCCACGGCCTGTCGCCCGCCGAGGGCCCGGGGCTGATATTCGCCACCCTGCCGGTCGCATTCGGCACCATGCCGGCGGGCGGTGTGCTCGGCCCGCTGTTCTTCCTGTTGCTCGCCATTGCCGCCCTCACCTCGGCCATTACCATCATGGAGACGGTGGTCGCCGCCATCGAGGACTACAGCGGCTGGCCGCGGGCACGCATTGTCGCTTGCAGCTCCCTGTTATTGTGGATTGCCGGGCTTGGCACCGTGCTGTCGTTCAACCTGTTGGCCGACTTCCATCCGCTGGCATACATTCCGGCATTTGCGGAACGCAACATCTTCGAGTCGCTGGACTACATCGTTTCCAACTTCATGATGCCCGCGGGCGGCGTGCTCATCGCCGTACTCGCCGGTTGGGGCTTGAGCCGGAAGTCGACGATGAACGAACTGCGGCTCTCGCAAGGGGCCTTGTATTCGAGCTGGCGCCTGCTGGTGCGCTTCGCCGTGCCCACGACGATCGCGCTGGTATTTGTCGCGAATCTTTAGGTCGGCGTTCCGGCGACAGAGGACCGGGGCGCTGCAGTCGATGTGGGCGTCTTTCGTTCTATCCGCCACCAGACAACTCAACGACCGCACGATGGGCCTCTTCGATGGCGGCTTCCGTCATCGCGTTGGAGGCCGCATCGGTTGCGGCGATCGAGATGTTGCCGAAACCCCGGCTCGCACGCTTCCAGTGACGCTTGTCATCGGGCCATTGGCTCGGCTCAAAGACGACCCGGTCGGTTGCGTTGTCGTAGGCATAGGCATAGCCATGCGGCCAGCGGTTCACGGTAAGCGCCGCGATGTCCCGTGCCGCATCGAAACCGCCCTCACCGAGCAGCCGGTTGAGCAGGTCGCGGGTATTCCGTTCGAATGTCTCGAACGGCATGGTCAGCAGTTCCCGCTTGCCGGCGATGAACTGTTCCCGTGCGCTCAAACCCGGTTGCAGGGGCGCGCGGATCATCTGCACGAGGATGGGGTCGTCCGGGTCCGTCGAACAGCTGTAGTCGCCGAGACTGACGGGGTAGTCGAGAGCGACGCGGTACTGGAAGCTGCCGGCGCACCTGGCCTGGTGCAGCCCGAGTTCGACGAAACTGCGCCAGTTGCGGATCAGGGCGTTCGTGTAGACGAGGGGCGAGCGCAGGGAACTGGATAGCCGCGCGCGTTGCGCTTCCGGCATTTCGGGGCAGAGCAGGGGAATGACGGCATGGTAGCAGGCCATGACCACCTGGCCCCCGGTGACGGTCTTCGCCCTGCCGCCGCTCACATAGGTTACTTCCAGTGGATTGCCGAGCTTGTCGCCGATGTGGCGGACCCGGACCGCGGTGCTGTTCAGGCGGATGCGTACCGGCGACTGGCCATCGTCCAGCCGGCCGTAGTTGAAGCGGGCCGTGACAATGTCTTCCATGTCGCCGCCGGGCGCCGAGCGCGGAATCATGGCGCGCACAAGCAGCCGGGCGACCGTCGCGTTGCCGTCCGGAAAGTGGAATATGCTGGGCTCGTCCACCCATCCTTCGTCGTCGTAGATGTCGAGATCGAGGTTCCCGAAACCGGGGTACCCGCTAACCCAGGCGGTTCTCGCCGGCAGCGCGTCGATGCCGATGTTCCATACGCCATGGGGCAGCGTGTCGATCGCCTGCAAGGCTTCGTCCCCGATCCCGGCCTTGTCTTTCAGGTAGGTTCGATAGTCCGTGCCGGCCAGGTAGTCGATCATGGCTTCCGGCGCGATGTCCCCGAGGTAGTGGCGTTCATCGGCGTACAGGCGGGCCAGGTCGGCCCTGCCCCCTGACGATAGCGGTACACTCTCCAGCACATTCGGATCGCCCAGGCTTCCCATGGCGAGGTGATCGGATCCGAATACGGACCCGTCGAAAAAGGT
>JAPOON010000133.1 GCA_026713405.1 Gammaproteobacteria bacterium | reverse complement strand
TGCGGCCGGCAAGATCTGCGAGCCGCTCGCGCAGGTCATCGGCGGCGCCGTTGGCGTCGTATCGGGGCAGGTCCTGCCGAAACAGGCTGTCCGTCACTGCCTCGTCTTCGAGCAGTTCGAAGATGTCGATACCGCGGAGAGGTATCACCCCGAAGGTCAGGTGAAGCGAGGCGTCGCTCGACGCCAGCGCGTCGTGATACTGGCCTCGGGGGATGTAGAGGAGGTCTCCCGGAGTCATGTGGACCTCCATCAGCAGATCGCGCCTGTTGCGCCGGTGTTGTTCCGCCGTCAGTTCGAGGAACGTCGGATGGTGAATCGGGTTGTCGAGGCGCCCTTCGTAGACGTTCCACGTTTTCTCGCCTTCCGTGTGAAGGGCGAACACTTCGTGCGTGTCGAAATGACTGTCGAATGCCTTGTGTTCCGCGAACGAGCAGTAGAGGTTGAGCTGGGTGTAGCCGAGCAGCGCGCGTTCGAGCACGTCCGCGACCGACTGGATGCCCGGGGTCAGGGTGTCGATGGAATTGAGGACCAGGGATGCTCCGCGGGACAGGTGGGACTTGACCAGTTCGGGATCCGGCCGCAAGACGCGCGTACCGAGCCCCGGCACGGAACGGCAGTATTTCTCCGCCGGGACCGCAGCGATGTCCTGGTAGAGCCTGAGATTGTCCTTCGTCCAGAAGGCATTGATCGCCAGGGCCTGGTTGAGGCCGTCCCACGACATCACCTCCGCGAACTTGTGCGGTTCGCCGGGGATGTGGAGCGGCTTCTGCCCGTAGTATTCGCCGAAAAACTCGCCGGGCGTGACGGGAGCGAGGAGCTCTTCGAACGATGTCGCCATGGAACGGACCTTATCCCATGGCGCGACCCCGGTGCGAGTTCAAAGATACCCCTCCGCCTTCAGGTCGGGGCGCGAGTTCGCCGCCTGGCTGGGCCTGGTTCCGCGGCATGACGGCACCGGGGGACGGGTCCGCATGCTCGGCATCTCCAAGCGCGGGGACAGGTATCTGCGAACCCTGCTGATCCACGGCGCCCGTGCTGTACTCACCAGGAGCAAGGCGCCGCTCGAATGGGCGGGCGCGGCTGAGCGCGTCGATCGCGAGATCCGACCCGAGCCCCTTGCCTTGCCAGCTTCGATCCACGGCAATCGTGAGGTGCATCCCGAGATGTGCTTCTGGGCGTTGGCCGGGTGCACGCCCATGACTGCCCGCAAGAAGTCCAGGGAAGGGTTCTGTGAACGCGTTTTGCTGCTGCAAACCCTCCGGCCCACGGCTGGTGCTGAGGTCCTGCAGATTGCGAAAGAGTTTCCACGCAAGCAGGTTGCCTGGGACGACATTCCCGATGCTTTCGTTGCGGCCTTCACCGCCTCTCAGGACACGGCGGCGCTGCGAACCCTCCCGGAGATTTCCGTCGCCGACCGGTACGACTTGCCGATGGAAATGGTCTATGCCGGCGGCTCAGCCATCGGCACCGAAATGAGGCCGCCCCGGTAGGATTCGACGCCGTGCCGCGTGCGGGTTGGATGGGTATCTTCGGGCATTGAACGGGGACTCTCGGGTGCCGTCAGTATTCCGAAGGAGAGCCTAGGGCCTTCCGTCAGCCGTCTCGTTGTTCGATGCGCGGGACCTTTGTCGGTGTCCCTTCAAGGTGACACGGCATGCGGAAGTTTCTGCATCGCCGTATCGAAGGTGTAGATGCCGGTCAACGTCTCGCCCATGTCAGACGCGGCCCGTTGCGCCTTGAACACGATCAACGCATCGGCGAAACCAGCGCCCTTCGTAGAGCCGGTTTCGTCTGCCGCCGCGGCGCTCTTGTACGCCTGCAAAGCCCGCCAGACGACCTGGTCGTCCTCGAAACGGATGTTCGGCTCGACGAACAGCCGCTCGAGAATCGCCGCGAGCTGGTCCCTGCCCAACTGGTACTTGCGCCCTGAGAGCGTCCACACGGTCTCCACCAGCACGACATCCGTGATCAGGACGGTCTCCGAGGACTCGAAGACGACATCCGCGCGCGCCGCCTGGAGCGCGTCGTCGTGCAGCAGATATCGGAGCAGGATGCTGGTATCGACGGCGATCAAGGCGCCGGCTCGTCAAGCGCATCCCGCAGGGACTCCTCATCGCTGACGGAGGGGTCGCCGGAGACGTGGCGCAGCATTCCCCTGGCCGCGCCAGCCTCTTTACGCACGATGGTGATGCGGCCATCGGCGACGAAGCTGCGGTATTCGTCCCCAGGTCCGATCCCGACCTCTCTGCACTGATCGACCGGCAGCGTAATCTGGCGCTTGGCGCTCACTCGCGGCATGGGGCGTCCCTCCCAACATGGCTAGTTCGGAAGAACCGTAATCACATCTTTACCAGAGGGCAATTCGTAAAGACTCGACGAAGGGAAACACTGCGACCGCGCGGCCATGTCATGGACGCCATGAAGAGGGCGATTCTCGGCGCGCTCGCCGTGCCATGACATGGCAATCCACGCTCAGATCGACGAGAATTAAGGCTCGGTTCCTAACTTCCGAGCGTCGGCGCGGCGCGAGCGTAGCTGTCGAACAAGTCCATCATGCGCTCGCACCACTGCCGGATCGGGTCGTCTTTCTCGATCACGTCGTCCCGGCCGATGCACCGGGTGTACTGGAAGGCGCTGAAGACGATGTAGTCGGCGTAGGCCGGCGCATCGCCCGAGAGACAGGCCTGGACGCGAAGGGTCGCCCGCAAGGGCTCCAGGCTGTCGCGCCAGGAGGCGAGCTTCTCCTCGCTCCCCTCCCTGTAGGCCTCGATGGGCCCGAAGAGTTTCTCGCGGGCCGCCCGCCACCACTCGCGGTCCGCCGGATCGACGGTCTGAAACGCATCCCAAAGAACCATGTTGAACAGGCCGGTCTGGATCTGCTGGGTCCAGGCGTTGATGAACAGCGCCTCAGCCCTCCCCATGTCGCTGCCGAACAGCGTCGGGCGGCCGGGATAGGCGTCCTCCAGGTAGCAGGCGATGTCCCAGGAGTCGTTGACCCAATGGTCGCCGTCGGCCAGGACCGGCACGCGTTCCTGGTTGCTGAACGCGATCGGGGTGCGGTCGCGGAACGACACCGGAACGCGCTCGAAGTCGTCAAACCCCTTGTGCCTGAGCGCCAGAAGCGTGCGCCAGCAAAACGGGCTGAACCGGACGTCGTCGATTCCGTCCAGTTCGTACACGGTGATCGTCATGGCTCTCCAATCCCGGATGTATGGTCAGGCCGGGGCCGAGTATAGCGTCAGGCGCCGGCGGCGCGATTTCCGGGCATTGGGCGCAGCACGGGAGCGATTCCCGGCGAGCTCGCCGTGCCACGACACGGCGGTCCGCGCTCAGTTCGACGAGAGAGGCCGGTTTGGGGCTCCGGTTCAGCGCCTGAGCCCTGGTTGGGGCCCGTCGTTTCCACGGCTGCGCAGTTGACCCAACCGGAGCCGGGCAGCGTGAGACCCTGAGCCCTGCGCCTGCGGAGCGCGGTCAGTCGTCTTCCTTCTGTCTGGCAGGGAAGAAGCGATCGCGCCAGCGCTGCCATATCCCGGGTGTCGTTCTGTGATCCTCCCCCATCGGACTGGGACTTTCGTTTGAAATCAACGCCTTAGGGAGTCCAACCTGCTCAAAGCGGCCCATTGATTATCAAAAACCTTTTCTGCGGTTGTCCAACTTATGACAGCCCCCGCTCAAGTCCCACCGCTACCGAGCGAGAGCCTGGCGCTTCAATTGGCGGAGTTCCTAGAGGCCGGACAAATTCTCGACCCTCGGGCGGCGCGCTCGCTGCTCGCTGCCTGGTCGAGCGACCAAGGTTGGAGCCCGGCTCAAGCGCGGCTCGCGGCCCGGTTGGTTCATGAGGCGCCGCTGCCCGCTGGCGAGACACGCGCCATCGCTCCCTATCCATACCAGAGCGGGGACGCGTGGCATTTGGATACTAGGCCGGCGCGCCAGGCGCTCCGGGGCCGCAAATCCGGGATCATACGCCGCTGGCGCACCCGCGACCGCGACAGGCGTATCCATAAGATGCGCCGGAAGGGCAAATCCCTGGCGCAGATCGCGGCGCTCGTGGGCCTTAGCCGCTCGGGCGTGGCGCACATTCTCAAGCGAGTAATTTCCGCACCCCTGCCGCGTCTAGCCGCTGTACGGCGAACCATTGGGAACATGCCTAAACGGCTTCCCCATGCCCATGCCGTCCTGGAAAGGCTACCAGGGCGCACTTCAAGCGTCCGAATGGCCCTTCTCCGCTGGTGTGGGCTGCTGGCCGTTCGAAATCTTCCCGATGACGCCGTGCGAGCCGAGGCTAACAGGCTCAATTCCGTCCTCGACCGGCCGCTCAAGCCGCAACGCCTCACCCAGACCGTCGAGCGGGTACTCCGCGAGCGGAGATGCTGGGCTACGGCGCGCCCGTGAGGGGCATTAACCTGTCAATCGGCATTGAAGAATGACCCCCTATCGGCGTGCAATATTGCCCCCCTGATTGGCACGGTGGAGGTTGTCCCGGTAGTCAACAGGGGGGACCCGCGCGGCTTCGCGTAGCGCTTGCGTTACGCGAAGCGAAGCCGC
>JAPOON010000132.1 GCA_026713405.1 Gammaproteobacteria bacterium | reverse complement strand
TGAATACCTCGACATCCGCCGCGTAGTAGTCGTGGATCAGTTCGATACCGCGCTGTTCCCAGATTTCAAACGTAATGCCGAGAATGAAATCGACAATGTCGGAGCCGGGCCCGTAGGCACCGCCGGAACGCTCATTCTCGGATGAGGTTTTCGAATCGGTCACGACCGCTCCCGGTCACCGCTCTTTCGTTTGACCGGGGCATGCATCCCGTCAGGCGTTGTTCTCTTGCTGCTCAACCGTGTAACTTCCGGCACTGTCGCGACGGCGTACTGTATTCGGATTGCCCACGCCCAGAAAGCCCGGCTTGTGCGGTTGACCATCGCGACAGCGGCTCAGTCATGCGTCCGCCCGCCTGCTTCTGTTGACGGTGAGCGCGAAATCACGCCATAGTCGCCGGCCGCCTAAAGCGGGACCGGGACGAACGGAATGCACAAATCGAGTGGTGCCATGACGCTGTCGCCGTTGGCGGCCCCTCCCCGCTACGCCCGGGCGGATCTCCGCATCCTCTCCAGCAGACGCGCTGCCGCAAATGAGTGACACAGACAGGCACCTGGCCAACAAGCGGCGCGCCTACGACTCCCTGCGGGAACTGGCAGCCGCACCGGAGCAGCGCCTGAATTCAGTGCTGGCGGACACCTATCACGCGGACGCCCGCTGGTTCGGCTCGCATCCGCTGAACGAAACCCGGGGCATTGCCGAGATCGAGAACGTCTGGCGGGGCCTGCGCCGGGCATTCCCCGACATGGAACGCCGCGACAGCCTGCTGTTGGGCGGCGCCTACCAGGGCGCCGACCGGGTCGCTGCACTGGGCCACTACCAGGCCACCTTCACGGAAGACTGGCTCGGCATTCCCGCCACGCACGGGGTGGTTCATCTGCGCTACGGCGAGGTGCACCAGTACGTCGACGGCAAGATCGCCCACACCCACGCGCTGATCGACCTGCTCGACCTGATGCGGCAGGCCGGCGTCTGGCCGTTGCCGCCGAGTCTCGGTGCGGAAGGCATGTGGCCGGGCCCCGCAACCGGCGATGGCCTGCGCCTTGCCGAGGCGGGCTCCGCCGCGGGGAAAGCGGCGCTGGAGGTGGTGCTCGGCATGCACCGGGCCCTGTTCGACTTCGACGGCGTCAACCTCGACACCATGGACCAGGCGAAGTACTGGGCCGAGCATTTCATGTGGTACGGCCCCTCCGGCATCGGCGCCTGCCGGGGCATGCGCGGCTACCAGGCGCATCACCAGATTCCCTTTCTGATCGCCTTTCCCGACCGCACCGGCGCCGGCCACTACGTGTGTTTCGGTGACGGCCCTTATGTGGTCACCGGCGGCTGGCCAAGCGTGGTCGGCACCCACCTGGGCGACGGCTGGCTGGGGCTTGCCGCCACCGGCAAGCCGGTGCGCATGCGGGTAATGGACTTCTACCGCGCGGAGAACGGCCGCCTGGCGGAGAACTGGGTGCCGCTGGATGTGATCGACGTGCTCAGGGAGTTGGGCACGGACGTTTTCGCACGCCTGAAGCACCTGCGCGGCGCGCCGCAGCTTGCGCTCTGATGGTGGTCGTTATCCGAACGCAGCCCAGTCAGTCATGTGAATCGGTTTTGTTAAGCCCCGCGTCGGCCCGGGCTGCCATTGGTTCAGACATCTATTCGGATTTAAATGTCAATTTTGCGTGCATTGCTTTTTCCGTGTCGATGCGAAACGTTACCCAGGCGGGCACTTGGTCCAGTGAACCCCCCGTCGGCAGGTTTTCGGCGAGTAGCCTGCGCAGGCCGCCGAATTCTGCCGCAAATTTCTTTCTTCGCCGAGCGCCTTGAGGCGCGGCTGCACGATACAAAGCCCGCTTAAGCGCTTCCTTGGGATCGCCGATACTCTCCACTCGGTGTGGGGGCGGCAAAAGCAGGCTTTCGGTACTGACGGGCCTGCCGGCTACTCTGCGGATTGCATCTTCATCAACCAGCAGCCATGCCTCCATGGCCCGGACAGGGACGATGCAGATCCATTGCCCGGAGTATCCGGCCGCCTCGACTTCCCTGGAAATTTCGTCATACCGTGTGGCTGCGCCGGCACTGTTGGCATCGCGATGAACGAAGAGCTAGATCGGAAGAGC
>JAPOON010000131.1 GCA_026713405.1 Gammaproteobacteria bacterium | reverse complement strand
GACGGTCTCGGCAGGCTGCCGGCCAGGTGGGCGCGCAACTCCTGCAGCCAGGCCGGCGTACCGTCGTGGCGATGGCCGAAAGCCCGCTCGTGAGCCTCGTGAAATGCTGCGAGTATCGCCCCCGCATCGCCATCCGCAAGCCATGCCTCGTCGATCGGGACAGTCACATCGTATCCCTGCCCTTCGTAGCGCATCTCCGCGCTGTACTCCACCACGGCGTGCCGCACTGCAAGGCCCACGGACTCCCGCTCGAGCCAGCCGGCGCTCTGGCCGCGAATTCCCTCCAGGGCGCCGCCGAGAGCGGCCGCATCGAGACCGTCCAGACCGCGATAGACCGGCTGCACGAAGTCTCCCTCCAGATCTGCCTGCGCGGCGCCCAGCGCACTCAAGGTGCCGGGCACCGGCGGGATCAGCACGGAATTCACATAGACCGCTTCCGCGACCAGCGCAGCCACCACCGGGCCCGCGCCCCCGTATGCCACCATCCGGTAACTGGAGAGATCCACGTCGCGGCGCGCCAGAACGCTGGTCGACTCCCCGGCAAGCATGGCCGTTGCAACCTGGATGGCGCCGTCCGCCACCTGCTCGGGGGACAGGCCGACCCGCTCGCCCACCTCTTCCAGGGCCCGGCGGGCACGTTCCGGGTGCAGCTTCATCCTGCCGCCCAGCAATCGTTCGGGATTCAGCAGCCCGGCAAGCAGAAAGGCATCGGTCATGGCGGCCACGCCACCGCCCTTCAGGCCGTAACAGGCCGGCCCCGGATCCGCACCGGTACTTCTCGGCCCGATCTTCAGCGCGCCGGTCGCATCCGTCCAGATAATTGAGCCACCGCCCGCCCCGATCGCCGAGACCGCCACCGTCGGAACCAGGATCGGAAAATCCGCCACGCGCTCCTCGGCACTCAGCACCGGCCGCCCACCTCGAACAACGCCGATGTCGGCGCTGGTACCGCCCACGTCCAGCGTCATCAGGTTCGCCGCCGTCCAGCCGGCATCCGCCGCCGCCGCGGCCGCCCCCGCCACGCCCGCCGCTGGCCCGGACAACAGGGCAGTCACCGGCCGTTCAGCCATTGTGGCCAGCAACTCCATCCCGCCGTTGGAACGCGAGCCGCGAGCGGGCGTGCCTATCCCCCGCTCCGCCATGCCGTCCACCAGCAGTTCCACCTGGTTTTCGACCGCCGGGCGGATGTGGGCATTGACCAGGGCGAGGGTGGCGCGCTCGAACTCCCGCGCCTGGGGCCACACGTCCGACGAGATTTCCACTGGCAACCCGGGCAACTCACGTTCGATTGCGGCGCGGGCTTCCCGCTCATGTGCCGGATTCCTGTAACTGTGCAGGAAGCAGATCACCAGTATGTCGCACCCCAGGTCCCTGAGGCGGGCGGCCGCAGCTACCGCCCCACCCGCATCCAGTTCCCGGACAATGCGCCCTTGAGCATCGATGCGTCCTTCCACCTCGGCAACCCGCCTGCGCGGAACCAGCGGGGCCGGACGGCGGGAATCGTAACGGGCCGGCTCCGGCACCGTCATGCGCGCGATCTCCAGGATGTCGCGGAATCCAGCGGTCACCAGGAGGCCGAGTTTCGCCCCCGTCCGCTCGATCAGGCAGTTCACCGCCACCGTGTTGCTGTGGGTGTGGCTCATCTGCGACCAGGCCGCTTCCGGGCAGCCGGAGAGCCGCCGCAGTTCATCGACGCCCTGCAGGGTACTCAGCCCGGGTTCCGCCGGCGTGCTTGCAACCTTGATGCAGGTCAGTTCCCCGTTCTCGTCGTAAAAGGCCAGGTCGGTAAAGGTGCCGCCCACATCGACCCCAAGACAGGGCCTCGCGCCCGCGATCGGTTCGTCGTTCATCCCCGGTGTTCCCTTACTCGGCCCCTGCCCCTGCACTCGCGCCCTGGCTCGCGCGAGCGCCGGCGCTCACGGCCGCGTCAACCGACGCGGCAAACCCATCCGCTTCCCCCGCGGGGCGCGCAAGCATACTGCAGCACGGCCGGCCGCGAAACAGCTTCCATGCACAGTCGCAGCCTGGGGGGCCGGGTTCCCGACTTGCATCTCTCCTCGTGCCTTGAATTAGACTAGCGCCACCCCAAGGTCGAGTTTTCCCCTGATGTACAAGCCTGCTTTGCCCGTCCTTTCACTCCTCGCGTTGTTGTGCGTGAGCGGCTGCGGTCCGTCTTCCGATTCTCCAGACCCAGGAATCCCGTCCGAAAACCCGCCCGCCCAGTCGGAGGAAACCGCTGGCGACCCCGAAAGCACCGCGGCCCTTGAATCCACCGACCAGTTCCAGGCCACCCTGGAGGACCTCGGACCGCGGGACGAAATGCCCGGCGCGGCGCTGTATGCACAACATTGCGTCGTGTGCCACCAGGGCGGCGTGAGCAGGTCGCCGACCCTGACCTTTCTGGAGATGATGACACCGCAAGCGGTGTACGCAGCCATGACCGAAGGGATCATGCAGCCCCAGTCCGCTCACCTGAGCGACGAGCAGCGCACGCACATCGCCGAGTACATCACCCGCGCGCGGCTCGACTCCGCGATCGCCTCCGCCCCGGCGCCCGCCTGCACCGGCGAAGCCGACGGATTCGAACGCTCGAAGCCCATCCCGAAAGTGGGCTGGGGTCATGACAACCGGCGCTTCGTCGATGCCGAAACAGCAGGGCTCAGCGCCGACGATGTGCCGAACCTGGAACTCAAGTGGGCCTTCGCCTATCCGAACGCGCTGCGGGCGCGGTCGCAGCCCGCCATTGCCATGGGCGCCGTCTTCGTCGGCAGCCAGGACGGCACGGTCTATGCCTTCGACCTGGAAAGCGGCTGCGAGCGTTGGTCGTTTCAGGCTTCCGCCGAGGTACGCACCGGTATCGTGTTGAGCGACGCCGACGCCGGGGATGGCGTCACGCTGGCCTTTTTCGGTGACATTCTGGCCAGGCTCTATGCCGTCGACGCCCTGACCGGAGAACTCGTCTGGTCGATCAAGGTGGACGACCACCCCGACGCGACGATTACGGCAACCCCCGCTTTGGCCCGGGACCGCCTGCTGGTGCCGGTTTCCGCCCTGGAAGTGGTCTCGGCGGCCAGAGTCGATTACGAGTGTTGCAGCTTCCAGGGCAAGGTGGTGGCTGTCGCCCCGGCAACCGGCGAGGTGATCTGGTCCCATTCATCCATTCCCACCCCGCCGGTCGAGGTTGCCGTCACCAGCGCCGGTACCCGCGTGCTGGCACCGTCGGGCGCACCGGTTTGGAACAGCCCGACAGTGGACTATCGGCGCAACCTCGTCTACTTCGGCACGGGAGAGAACTATTCGTCGCCGGCGGATGACAACAGCGATGCGATCATCGCCGTCGATCTCACTACCGGCGAGCGCGCCTGGCAGCGCCAGAGCGTCGCCGACGATGCCTGGAACGTCGCCTGCATGATGGCGGACAACCCGAATTGTCCCGCTGAGAACGGGCCGGACCTGGACCACGGGTCGAGCGCAATCCTCATCGAAACCGGGGGCGGCACCGTACTCGCGGTGGGCAGCAAGGAAGGCAGGGTGTTCGGCCTCGACCCCGACCGCGACGGCGCCCTGATCTGGTCGACGCGTATCGGCCGCGGCAGCATCCAGGGCGGCGTGCATTTCGGCATGGCCGTGGGCGATGGCGTGATCTATGCCCCGATCAACGACATGAACGACACCAGAAACGGCGATTTTCTCGATCCGGACCTAGCCCGGCCGGGCGTGCATGCCATTGACCCGGCCTCGGGCGAAGTGCTGTGGCGCCATGTGCAGGACGATGTCTGCGGGGACGACCGGCCGTTCTGCGACCCTGGCGTCTCCGCCGCGGTCACCGCCATGCCGGGCGTCGTGTTCGCCGGCCACCTCGACGGGCACATCCGGGCCTATGCCGCGGCCGACGGCACCGTGCTCTGGGATTTCGACTCTACCGTGCCGGTGGATGCGGTGAACGGTCTCGTCGCCCGGGGCGGCGGCATGAGCAGTGGCGGGCCCGCAATCGGCGATGGTCACCTGGTCGTAAACTCGGGATACGGGTTGTATTTCCACGAGCCGGGCAACGCCCTGCTGGTGTTTGCGCCGGCCGAGGAAAGCTGACGGGACGATCCAGGGCGCCGTCAGTCGTCCCTGCCCGGCGTGCCGCCAGCGGACCCGGTTACCGTATAGGTCGGGGCGTTAACTGACCGATTCTCTAGCAGCCCGTGGCAAAGGTCCGCCGGCATTCGAACGTCGCTGCGCCGGACTTTTGCCACGGGCTGCTAGAAATGACCGGTGTCAATATTGCGCGCCGATTCACACCCGGGCGCGAAGTCACATATCGTTCATCCATGTGTCCGAAACCAGCCTTGGCACGCGCGAAAATTCCCGGACATTGTTTGTCACCAAGGGCAATTGCAGTGCCAGTGCATGGGCCGCAATCCAAGTATCGTTAGGACCGATAGGTTGTCTTCTGATCTCGGCACGCACCTGACCGTACATTTCAGACACACTCTCAGTTAACGGCGATATCTGAACGGCGCTTACAAAATCCAGCAACGCTTGCCGATTCTGCTCTCTCCGAGTTTCGTGCGAATTAGCTACGCCATACTCCAGCTCGCCTAGCACGATCACCGAGACATGACAGTCGTGCAGGTTGGATTTTGGCTTTAATCCCGGGGCTTTCCTGATCAGATAGACACATGTATCAGTATCGAGCATACATTGCATCAGTCGAAGCTCATACGCTCTTCCGCGGGCAGTTCCGAGTCCTTTCGTTTCAGCACTGACTCAACAAAATCACCGCTTGGACGGGTTGAGTTAGCCCAATAATCGTCCCAGTCGCTAAAGCGTGGGCTGAGAATCAAATGGCGGCCAACCTGGCGAATCGTCACTTCATTGCACCCCGCGGTAAAGCGAAATTTCTTCGGCAAACGCACGGCTTGGGATTTACCGGACATGAACACTTTTGCAGTATCGTTTGATGCAGCGTTGGACATGGGCGCCTCCAAATTCCAGATAGAGATCATACCACAAAAAAGATATATCTAAAGTATATATCATCCCTCCATCGCTTCGGGCGTGGCGAGGTTGATTTGCCTCGCCCGCGTCGCGCGAACGCCAGGCGAGCCTGTCGGAAGCCGGAGGAGGCCGGCGCGGCGTCAGCTTCCGCTACTGCCTTCCTGCGTCACCACCAGTGTCGATTCCAACTGTTCCGGCGGCGGGCTCTGGTTGGAGATCCATACGCACATCTGCGGATCGGCCTCGCGCAGGGAGCCGGAAACCCAGCGCCCATCGGGCAGAAAGACGCCTTCTCCCGCTTCACCCGACACCTGCACGTTGCCATCCGGCCGAAGCAAATAGATCGCCCCGCTGAAAGGATGCCGGATGCTCGGGCCTTCGGCGGCGCTCATGCGCCGTCCTCCACCCATTCCGACAGCTTGTGGTGCAGCCAGCGCACTTTCGACTCCTGGTAGTTGGCCAGCGTAACGCCGGCTTTGTAGGTCGCCTCCAGGCCCAGTTGCACCTTCGGCATGTTGAACGCGTCCTGATCGAACACCCGGCCGAGAAAGCCCAGCGCCGCGGACCAGGGTTCGTCCGCCTCCAGCCAGCGGACGGGCGCCGGCGGCGGTCGCTCGCCCTGGAAGGGCGCCAGCATCATGCACTCCATGAGCGCCGAACGGTGGTCGTTGCCGTTCGGGCGGAATCGATAGGTGATGCGGTTGAAGGCGCCCCAGGGGTGGAAGTTGGGGAACAGCGTGTAGTCGAGGTTGTCCACCATTTCCGCATCGCAGTAGACGTCCACCAGGTCGCCGGCATCCGCCCGCAGGCTCTCCCGGCCCATGGCGGCGCTCCAGGCGCGCGCGGAAGTGCCCTCGGGAAGCTCCGGTACCGGCTGGCCCTCCGGGATGTCGAGCATGGCGCGCACGATGTCGGCGTCCGTGATTTCGTAGTCCAGCAGCGGGCTCGGGGTGAGGGAGGGCGTTATCACCCGGGCGCAGTTTTCCCACACATCCACCTGGCTGTTGACGCAGCCCAGGCTCTTCAGCACCTGCGGATGGGTGCCGTTGACGTGGTAGGCCTCGCAGAAGGCCTCCTGAACGATCTTCCAGTTGGCGGGCATGATCTTCGCAACATGGGCCTGCTTGTAGAGCTTGCCCAGGTCCCAGCGCTGGAACTGCCACGCCAGGTCGCGGATGAAATCGTCGAATGGCGCACAATCCTGATCCGGATTGATGAACACGAACCCGCCCCAGGTGGCCACCGGTATCTCCGGCAGCGAGAACTCCTCGTCCCTGACGTGGGGGAAGTCCCAGCGGGCGGGGATGTCGATGAGCTTGCCCTCCAGGCTCCAGCAGAAGCCGTGGAACGGGCAACGCAGTTCGGAGGCGTGGCCGTCGAACTCCTTGAGCATGCGGCCGCGGTGCAGGCAGGCGTTCGGATAGCACTTGATCCTGTTGGCCCCGGTGCGCAGCACGATGAACGACATCCCCGCGATGTCATACCGGATGTGGTCGCCGACACCGGGAATGTCTTCCTCCCGGCACGCCATCTGCCACACCCGCTTCCACAGCCGCTCGACTTCGCGCTCGTGCCACTCGGCCGTCGTATAGCGGGCAGCGGCAACGTCCGCGTCACCCAGAAAAATCGGGGACTGGGCACGCAGCACTTCCGGCACTTCGCGGGTATCCGCATCGAGCAGGTCCTGATAAGTCAGGCCGGGTGAACGCGTCATGCTGTCGGGGTCGAGATTGACAACCGGTTCGGCCATGGGTTCCTCCATCCGAGTGTTCTTGCCGTGCGGCAAGCTTACGCAGGGCCACCCGGGTAGGCAACGCGAGGGTCAGGTCCTGCCACGAGTCTGTCAACGGGGCGGCGGCCCACAGGGACCGGCTTCAGGATCACCGAATAGAGCAGGCTGCTCCGGCTCCCCTGCCGGTGCGATACGGCCCGTGCTGGCGGCCGACCCGCCCGCAGACGCCGGCGCCTTCTTCGTGGTTTCATAGAATGCCTCGAAACCTCGCCGTTCAACGCCATGGAGAGACTCGAAGCGGACTACCTGATCATCGGCAGCGGCGCCATGGGCATGGCGTTCGCCGACGTTCTGGTCACGGAAACCGATGCGACGATGGTCATGGTCGACCGTCACCACCAGCCCGGCGGGCACTGGAACGATGCGTATCCGTTCGTCCGCCTGCACCAGCCCTCGGCGTTCTACGGCGTCAATTCCCGGCAACTGGGCAGCAACGCCATCGACACCACGGGATGGAACAAGGGGCTGTACGAACTGGCCAGCAACAGCGAAGTCTGCGCCTACTTCGGCCAGGTCATGCAGCGCCAGTTCCTGCCCTCGGGCCGGGTTCGCTACTTCCCCCTGTGCGAATACCGCGGCGACGCCCGCTTCGATTCCCTGCTCTCCGGCGAAGAGTACGAAGTGGCAGCCGGCAAGGTCGTGGATACCACCTACATGAACGTGACCGTGCCGGCGGTCTCCCCGGCTCCCTTCGAAACCGCCGATGGCACACACTGCGTTCCGCTGAATGACCTGCCGCGACTCGCGGGAGATTTCGAGCGCCACGTGATCGTGGGCGCCGGCAAGACCGGCATGGACGCCTGCCTGTTCCTGCTCGCCCACGGCCAGTCCCCCGATGCGATCACCTGGATCGTGCCCCGTGATTCCTGGCTGCTGGACCGCGCCAACATTCAGCCGCCTGGGGATACCGACGGCGGGACGGTTACCGTTTTCGACCGGCAGTTCGGCCCCATCGCCCAGGCAAGCGACATCGAGGATCTGTTCGAACGCATGGACGCGACCGGGCAGCTCCTGCGCCTGGACCCCAACGTCAAACCGACGATGTACCGTTGCGCCACGGTCACCCGGGCCGAACTCGAACAACTCCGGCGCATCGACGGCATCGTGCGCCTCGGTCACGTCGAACGGATCGAGCGCGACCGCATCGTGCTCGAGCACGGCACCGTGCCCACATCGACCCGCACGCTGCACGTCCACTGCGCCGCCGATGGCCTGGCGCGGCGCCCGCCGGTGCCGGTATTCGAAGGACACACCATCACCCTGCAGGCGCTCAGGACCTGCCAGCAGGTATTCGGCGCCGCTTTCACCGCCCATGTCGAGACAATAATCGGCGATGAGGAAACCAAAAACCGCATCTGCACCCCCGTGCCCCACCCCGATTCCGACATCGATTTCCTGCGTACAACGCTGGGCAACGCCCTGAACCAGATGGAATGGATGACCCACGAGGAACTTACGGGGTGGCTGCGCAACTCGCGGCTCGACGTCTTCACCCCATCGGAAAAAGCGATGGGCAACCTCGATACGGACACGATCCTGGCGGCGATCGGGAACCTGCAGAAGCTGCTGGCCGAGGTCGACGGCAACCCGGCTCAGGCCTGATAGGGAGATGACCCGGCCAGACCGCTAGAATCCTTGAGCGGCCTTGATGTGGACAGATGAGTTGCATATTCGAACAACCTCTCCAAGTTGCGGAGCAACTTGATCGCGTCGCTTGGCGACGCGCCTAGGTAGTGAAGTCCACCTCCTACCGGTAAACCCCGTCTGCGCGCTGATTCAGGCGGGCGCCCGAACCTCGATCTCTCCGTCCATGAGTGCGAAGTGGCGAAGGTTCCAGGTGATTATCGTGGTTGCCCCCGCCTTCAGAGCGGACGCCGCGATCAGCAAATCGTAGGTCGCGCCGCCCGTGGCCCCGCGGCGTTCGGCGTCGCGCAGCACGCCCCAGGTTTCGCGGCCCGTCAGGTGCACCACGGGCGTATCACGCCAGTTGGCTTCGATCAGGGCGATGGCGTCGCTGGCCCGGAGACGGCCGGGAGGGGGCAACCGTGTGAGTACCGAGTACGTTTCCACGAGAGAGTGTGCCGCCAACACAAGTTGCTCATCGGCGCTTGCGCGCCGCTCGAGCTCCGCAACGGTTCTTGCATGATGTTCGTGCCAGGAACAAAGGGCTGCCACGAGCCCGCTCGTGTCGCACAGAAACCGGGTCACTCTGGAATTTGCGGTGCAGCGGCTCTAGTCCGGACTGCCATGAGGGTTTCGTCGACCTCAGAGGCAGTCAATTCGGGCTTGTCCTCCGTCGGAACGGCAACGACCATGCGCCCGGAGCGCTCCAGCGTCACCGACAACGGCAATGGCTCGATCTGGACCAGGCCATCCACAAGCCGGATGCGAACCCGGGTTCCGGGTTCAAGATGAGCCGCCTTGCGAATGGACTTTGGAACCACCAGGCGGCCGGCACGATCAATGGTTGTATTCATGCCACAAAAAATACCATTGAATATCCCATCTCTCAAGGCACTCTGCAGACCATCCATAGCCCCGCTGCCACGGTTGGACGGTAGCGGAGGGGTCGCGCCTCAGGCTTCGTCACCGCGGCCTTTCTCTCCGTAGTCGCCCCAGGGGCGGTCCCGCTCGCGGATGGTCTGGCGAAAGCCCCTGGCAGCGAAGTCTTCCACCCATCGGTACGCCTCTTCGGTATGGCGCGTCATGCCGTCGAACAGCGTACCGAGCAACTGCGTGGTGCGCAGGCCCATGTTCTCGTAGGCCTGGTTGATGAGCAGCTTGTTCAGCGCAAGCTGGTTCGCCGGGATGTTGCGAAACAGGCGCGCTTCGGATTCCACGAATCCAGCCAGTTCGTCGGGATCGACCACATGGGAGACGAGGCCGATGCGGTATGCCGTCTCCGCATCGATGGCGCGGCCCGTCAGCAGGAACTGCTTGGCGTGTTCCAGGGTGAGCCGGTAGACCCAGAGCATGGTGGTGGGCGTGCCGTAGATGCGGCTTGGGGCGTAGCCGATGTGGGCGTCGCTGGCCATGTAGAGCTGGTCGCAGCAGAGGATCAGGTCGGTGGCGCCGCCGATGGCCCAGCCCCGGATCTCCCCGAGCACGGGCTTCGGGCAGTGCCAGATGCGCATGAAGCGGCGCACGTTCTCGCCCATGAAGTGCAGGTCCCGCACCGGGTCCCAGGCGCCCTCCCGCGCCTCGATGTCGGGCGCACCGTAGGGTGTTTCCCAGTCGTCCCGGTTGGCGGTCAGATCGTAACCGGCGGTCAGCGTGTCGCCGATACCGCGGAGTACGACTGCCGATACGTCCTTCGCGCGGCTGGCCCGGTCGATGCCGTCCTCGATGCCCTGGATCACGCTGTTGGTGAGGGTGTTCTTTTTCTCGGGGCGGTTGATGGCGATGATGGCGATGCCGTCGTTCTCGCTGTACAGGGTTTCGTCCGTACTCATGCGTTCCTCGCTTCAATCAACCAGTTTTTCGCCCTTCGCGAACAGCAGCCAGACGACCACGCCAACCAGGTTCACGCAGGCGACCATCAGGAATACCGAGTCGTAGGACCCGGTTGTCTCGACCAGCCAGCCCGTCAGTGCAACGCCGACGACACCCGGGATGGTGGCAACGGTATTGGTGATGCCCAACAGTACGCCCGCGTATTTCGGCGCGATGTCCAGGTGATTCGTCCCGAAACCCGCCACCGCGAAGGAGCCGATGCCAAGGGCGCCACACATCAGCAGAACGGCCGTGTTCGCCGATTCGGCATCGCGCAGCAGCAGCAGGAAGATCGCGCCGCCGGCAAGCCCCACCGTCTGCATGGTCTTGCGCACCGCGGTGACGCTCATGCCCCGCCGCAGCAGGTAGTCGCCGATCCAGCCGCCGACATTGGTCAAAAGGAACATGCTGAGCCAGGGCGCCGCGGAATAGAGCCCCGCGCCGGTCAGGCTCAGGCCCTGGGTGTCGCGGAAATAGCTTGGCAACCAGGCCAGCGCCACGTACAGCAGCACGTTGCTGCAGAAGTGATTGACCAGCAGCGCCCAGAACGCCGGCAGCTTCACGAAGGCCCGCCAGGGAAAGCGGATTTTCTCCCGGGGTTCGCCCGCCCGGACGCCAATCCGCTTGAGTTCCGCCTTCGAGATACCCGGGTGTATGGACGGGTCGTCATGAATGAACAGGAACCAGGCCACGGCCCAGACCAGGCCGACCGCGCCGAACCAGTAGAACACGGCGGGCCAGCCGAAGTTCACCACGATCCAGCCGGTGGTCGTGAGTGCGAACAGGGTGCCGATGGAAATGCCGCTCGACAGGAGCGCGATGGACCGCGCCCTCTCGTTGACCGGCACCCAGCGGCTGAAGAGCCCGTAGCTGGCAGGAAAGGTGGCCGCCTCGCCGAGCCCGAGGCCGATGCGCGCCACGATGAGCATGGCGAACGAGGCATAGGCGGCCCAGGGTGTGAGCATGGTGAAGACCGACCACCAGATCACGGACAGCCCCAGCACCAGCTTGCCGCCGAAACGGTCGGCGAGCCAGCCGGCGACCGCCATGGTGAGCATGTAGCCGACGAAAAACGAGGAAAGCACCAGGCCCTTTGTCGTGTCCGTCCAGCCGAACTCCGACTGCATGGCAATCGCCGCAATGGAGATGTTCACCCGGTCGATGTAGCAGACGAAGACGGCGCCGAAGCACATGCCCACCACCCCGTAGCGCTTGGTCGTTTCAGGCCCGTTGGCGGTGCTCATCTCGGAGGGAATCGTGGAGGATCCGGGCAACCATACTGGCGTACACCAACCCGCGCAACGTAGCGGCTGCCGAATCCGGCGCCGGCCCGAAGACCCCGCACTGCCTGTTCCTCCCTGCTTGTCGACCGGGCCGGGCTGCAGTCGTAGAGGTCACCTTCCCCGGCCGGCGGATGCAGTGTTTGCGTTTTCTCACCCTGTGTTATTCTTTGAACCCGTCGCAGCACTGCCGTGTATCCCCCAGCGCGGCGGCCAGGGAGAATCAACCAACAGAGAGGAAGCCAATGACCCGCAATTACTTGCAGGCTATCAGCGCCATCTTCGCCGCCCTGCTGTTCGCGGCGGCCGGGGTGACCAGCGCCGAGGAAACAGGCGCCGCCGACGCAGCCATCGAGGAAATCCTCGTCACTGCCAAGAAGCGCGCCCAGAGCATTCAGGACGTGCACATCTCGATGAACGCCTTCACCCAGGAAGACCTCGATGACCTCGGGTGGACGGACATCACCCAGGTGGCCAACCAGTCGCCCAACCTCGACATCAAGTACGTGTGGGGCAATTCCATGCCCGTCTACACCATCCGCGGTGTCGGCATGAACAGCTTCCAGGCCAGCGACACGCCCAGCGTCGGCCTGTTCATCGACGAGGTGTTCCAGACCTCCATGGCGGTCATGGGCGCCCATCTCTTCGACATCGAACGCGTGGAGGTGATCAAGGGGCCACAGGGCGACGTTTTCGGGCGCAATACCAACGGCGGCGCCGTCAGCTATTTCACCCGCAAGCCCAGCCGCGAGGCGAACGGCTATGCACGCGTCAGCTACGGCCGCTGGGACCGCTCCGAAGTGCAGGCCGCGGTGGGCGGGCCGATCGGCGAAACTGTCTCTGGGCGAATCAGCCTGATGTCCATTCAGCAGAGCGAAGGCTGGGTCTACAACCGGACCACCGGCAACGATGTCGGCGAGGTGGACATTCTCTCGGCCCGGGCGCAGTTGCTGTGGGAACCTTCCGACGACCTGAGCGTCAATTTCAAGCTGTTCGGCAGCCGTGACCGGTCGCAACCGATCTACTTCCAGCACATCGGCTTCCGGGACAAGGCCAATCCGTTCGGAGCACTTTGCCAGGCGTTTCAGGAAGGGAGGCTGGACCCGACCCAATGCGTCGACTACACCGGATACAGCGACACCGACGGCGATCCCTTCGCCGGAGACTACACCAACGACCTGACGACTTACATCAACGAGGACGAAACCCTCAAGAACGACAACTTCGGCGGCACCCTGACGGTCGAAAAGGCCTTTGGAGACCTGACCCTGCTGTCGGTCACAAGCTACCAGCAGTACGACCGGTGGCAGCCCAAGGAGTCCGACGGCACCCCTACCCTGTACGTGGACTTCCTGTTCACCAGCGAAATCTGGGCCTTTTCCCAGGAGTTCCGGTTGACATCCAACTACGACGGCCCGTTCAACTGGATCGTCGGGGCAAATTACGGCAGGGATGAAGTTGCCGAACTGCCCGGACGCATCGGTTACCTCGATTCGTATCCGTTCCTTCCCGGGCGCGTGGAACTGACCTACGACCAGGACCGGGAAAACATCGCCGGCTACGGTCAGTTCACCTGGGATCTCAACGAGCAGTGGCGTTTCAGTGCCGGGGCGCGTGTGCTGCGCGACGACGTTACCTTCAAACAGAATGTTGCAGCCTACGTTCCACCCGGGAACCTGCTGCTCACCAACCAGCTTCCAAGGACCCTCGTAAACGCCGACGGCAGCATTACGGAGCTCGACGGCAAGCTGGACGACACCGCGGTTACCTGGCGTGTTGCCGTCGATTTCATTCCCAATGACAACGTCATGGTTTATGCCAGCGCCGCCACGGGTTACAAGCCAGGCGGATTTAACGGCGGCCTGAACTTCAACCCCCGGCAATATCTGCCGTTCATAGAAGAAGAGGTCACTGCTTTCGAGGTCGGCCTGAAGTCCACGCTCGCCGACGGCAGGGCGATTTTCAACGCCGCTGCATTCACCTATTCCTACGATCAGTTGCAAGCCGCGACCGCGCGCGTATTCAACGGAGTCGTATTCACCTCGCTGGACAACCTGGAGAAAGCCGACATCGACGGGTTCGAGGCTGACATTCATTGGCGGCCCGTGGATTCCCTGGACATCAAGCTCGGAGTCAGTTTCCTGGATACCAAGAACAACGATCCGAGGGCCAACTTTGACGGACCGGTCGGCAATGCCCCGCGCAAACTGCCGAATTCTCCAGAGCAGTCGTTCAACGCCGCCGTCACCTACACGGTCCCGCTTGCCAACGGCGGATCGATTCGGCTGTTTGGCGACTACTACTATCAGGGAGACCACTACAAGGAAGCCGTCAACAATATCGCCCTGAAGATCAATCAGAACCTGTTGAACGCGCGGCTCACCTATGTCTCGCCGAACGGCAACTGGGATGTCGCCTTCTGGGCCAAGAACCTCACGGACGAACTCTGGGTCGCAGACACTTTGAGCGACCCGGGGCCCCTGGGCTGGGGCGTCTGGGTATACGGCGCACCGCGGAGTTTCGGCGCAACCGCCAACTGGCGCTGGGGTCAGTAAGTCGTAGCGTTCAGGCCCTGGCCTGACGCTACGCTCCCGTGCTTTCATCCCGGCGCCTTTCGGCGCCGGGGTTTCTTCGTGTAGCCTCTAAAGACGCCGCAGGAATTCCACCGACATCGGTCAATTACGGATCAGGCTTACGGCGAATACCAGATCGGCGAACCGTAAGCTCTCTCCCGGGTCGTCATGGACACGTCGGCGGGCAAAGCCTGTTCGTATGTCTTCGCATCGTAGGCCGTCCAACGGGGCGTCGGAATCTCGATGACGCGCGCGTAGTAGAAAGCCGGTCGATGCGGGTTGAAGTCCGGATCCGTCCAGACCGCGGCCAGCTGCGCTGATCCGATCGTGTTTTTCCAGGTCGCGCTCACGATATCCACTGTATTCCCCACGGGCGGCAGTCTGCCCGCGGAATCGAGCGTTCTCGCGCCCGACCAGGCAACATCGTAGACCCGTTCCCTGGCCCGGCCCGTCGCGTCCAGCCAGCCCTTGACGATCTGAATGCGGTCCAGGTTACCGCTTTCCGGGTCCTTGACAGCCGCCAGCAGAAAGCCGGGTGCCCGACCCTCCGGTCCTGCAGACAATTCTGCGCCCATGGGAACGCCTTTGGCGTATCCCAGCGCGGACAGATTCCCACCGTCGGCATCCTCCTCGCGGAAATCCCAGCCTCCGAAAAAGCGCAAAGTGATTCGAGGCCCCGTGGTCGCATAGACCTCCCGCCGCAGCATGGCATCAAAGATCGCTTCCCGGGTGTTCTCCGCCGCCCACACCGCGGCCAGGCCCGACGCCACATATTCCCAACCAGCGCGCCTGGCACTCGGGGTCCATGGCCGCCATCGCTCCGGCGCCGGCTCGCCGTAGACGAACTTGCCGAAGAAGTTGTTCTCGTCCGACGTGGCCAGGCCCGTGTGGGAGTCGGTGGAACCGATCAGACCGAACTGAAATGGATTGATGCCCAATCGGCCCGCGATCTCGAGGCCGCGCTTGAGGCCGGAACGCGCGTAGTCGCCCGCCAGGGTCGCCGGGTCGGCGCCGTCGTAGTGGAAGTTGCCGTCATCCCAGGTCTCATAGTCGGCGAACTCGTCGTTGGGCGACAGCAGCGGGTGGGTCTCGCTGTCGCCCTTGACCTGGGTGGTCTCGTAGATGGGCTCCCAGCGGCTGCGGGTGCGGGCATACCCGGCGCTCATGGGGCTGCCGTCGAATCGTTTTGTGGCGAACATGAGGCCTTCGCTGATATTGCCGTTGTGCGGGATGGCAAGCACCCGGCCCGAGGTTTCCGCCTCGTAGCGCTGCATCCACCGCCACAGGTCCTCCGGGTCCATGCCGTCGGCGACCCGGGCGGGCATGAGTTGGCGCACGGTCTCTCCCCCATCGCGATAGATCACCACCCGGTGCAGGTTGTTCCAGTCGGGCATGGAGGTCCACTCGTAGCCGATCAGCGCGGTGAACTGCCCCGGTGCGTAGAATCGGTCGGCGACCGCCGTATAGTCATCCCAGACCCGGCGGGCGAAGGATTCGTCCAGCAGAATCCCCGGAAGGTCTTCGCTCGCTCCGAAGGCGCCGACAATTTCGAAGACCGCGGCCAGCAGTTGCGAGTCTTCGCCCGATGCGATCATGTCCTGCCAACGCCGTACTTTCGGGTCGGTGGCAAAGAACGGATTGCCGTTCATGATTTCCGTCACGGTACCCAGGGCATCCGAGTGATCCGCAATCACCAGGAAATCCAGGGGCCGGGACAATTGAGCGGGCACGCCGCTCGTCGAGACGATGCGCTCGCCGCGGGCGAATCGATACGCATCTTCAGGCGTGCGCACCGTGCCCATGGCGCCCGCGTCCATGGACAGCCGCGTGTGCAGGTGCGTGTCGCCCCAGTAGACCTGCGTCGGCCAGTGAACCGGTTGCGCCGGCCCGTTCGGCTCTCCCGCCGTGGCTGCACCCGCCAGGAGAGCAACCATCGCCAGCGCAAGACGGAACATCGCGGCAGTCAACCGGGTCATCGGAACAGCCCGAAGGAGATCGTAAAGCCGACCGTCTGCCGCTGGACGCGGCCTTCGGGAGTTTGCCATGCGGGACACCACTCTAGATCGTGCCCACCCGCCGCCGAGCCGCGATGAAGGCCTTGCGGGCATCGAACTCCGTGCCCTCCGGACCCCAGCCGTAATAGATCTCGGACCCGACCATGCGTGCGAACTGTTCGCCGTTGCGATCGAGGATCTCCTGGGCCAGGCATTCGCGGTACGCTTCCTGGGGACGCAGCCACTTGTTGCAGAAATACAGGATCAGGCTGAAACGCAGACCCGGCGCAGAGCGTGCCAGGGCGCCATGCCAGGTGTTGCCCGGCCACACCGCCAGCGACCCGGCGGGTGCTTCCACCACGTGCAGGCCCGGCGCATCGCGCACCTCGACGGACTCGCCCGCGGCCAACGCGGCCTCTGCACCGGCGCGGTCCAGGCCGCCCAGGTAGAAGTTCTCTTCCGGCAAAGGGTTGCGCTGCAGGCGATGGCTGCCCGGAACGAAGCACAGCGCCCCGTTCTCGCGGCTGTAGTCGCTCAGCAGGAAGTTGATGTTGCACACCAGGGGCAGCGGCGCCGGGTGAAAGGCCTGGTCGGTGTGCAGCATCAGCGGCAGCGGGCCCTGGCCGCGGATGCGCCCGACGCAGGTCGACAGCACCGCATCGTCGCCCACCAGGTAGCGCACCATGGCCTGCACCACGGGATTCATCAGCGCCTGTTCGAACACCCTGCCTTTCGCCAGCAGAAACTCCTGGCGTTCCACCGGGTCCACCGGGTGCGCATGGGTCGTACCCGCATCCAGGTCCGGCCATTGCCCGCGAGTCTCTTCGGAGATTTCGCAGATTCGTTGCTGCAGTTGTGCCGCGAGCTGGCGCGTCCCGGCCAGATCCGGCGGAATGACGGTAAAGCCGAGCCCCTCGATCTCGGCGAGGTGCTGATCCAGCCCCAATGCCCTGACGGCGGCGAACGCCTCTCCGGCGGCGGATGCCGAAGGCGCACGCGTCAGGTCAATGGCTGCCCGCGTGGCGTTGCTCACTCTCATGACCGATTCCCCTTCCGAGCGGTGTCGTCAGACAGTGATTGTGCCCCGGTCGCGCGCTTCCTGCCATTTTCAGTGCGGTGACCCGAATTGCTGCTGTTCAGCCCAGCAACTCGTTGGCCCGGTCGATCAACGGCGTCATCGACAGGGCGGTTTCCTCCCAGGTGGGGTCCGGGCGCTTGCCGCGCCGGTGTAGGCTCAGGTTGAAACCCGTAATGATGGCGAACT
>JAPOON010000130.1 GCA_026713405.1 Gammaproteobacteria bacterium | reverse complement strand
GAAAGCTTGGGCTGGCCGCGCACGTGCTCCGCAGTGAGATGGTGCACTGCCGACGCGTCCGGGGGAATTGCGCGGCCCGGATCTACGACTGTCCGATAGACCTTGCAGAAGTGATCGTGGTCGCCGGTGACCGGATCAAATCGCAGGCCTACGGCCGCCAGTTCCACCACCGCATCAACGGCAGGATTTGTGCCAGTAGTTTCAACGTCGATTCCAAGCGCGTGCATCATGGCCATAGCATGAACTCCGGAGGCCGCAAGGGTGGAGCGACACCAGCAAACGACCTATTATGATCTTCATATGTTCTCAGTATAGGCAGCCAGATTTGGCGGCGCAATTTGCCTTATGTGCCATTCTTTCGGAATCAGGACGCTAACCGTTCGCTGAGCGGGAACGGGAGGCATCGTGGTGCGGTCCTGATCGATTTGCCCGCAGAACCCTTACGTGCTCTCCGGAAGGTGGGCCACCCAACTGACCTGCTCCCCGGATGTTGGACCACCCATTGCGAGAAAATTCTCGGATAGGTTTTCATGGACCCACCGGGGAAGAGGCCATGAAACGGTCGAAATTCAGCGAGCAGCAGATTGCGTTCATCCTGCGCCAGGCGGAGGAGGGAACACGGGTCGAGGAGGTGTGCCGGAAGGCGGGGATCTCCGTGCAGACGTACTATCGCTGGCGCAAGAAGTATGGCGGGCTGATGCCCTCCGAGATGAAGCGCCTGAAGCAGCTCGAGGAGGAGAACCAGCGCCTGAAGCGCTTGGTCGCGGACCTGAGTCTGGACAAGGAGATGCTCCAGGAGGTGGTGCGAAAAAAGCTCTGACGCCGGCGCGGCGGCGGGAGCTGGTCGACGAGACCCGGCAGGTCTGGCAGGTGAGCATCCGCCGCGCATGCGCGGTGCTGGTGGGCGGCCGGTCGCCCTACCACTACCCGTCCCGCCGGCCGCCGCAGGCGGTCCTGAGCAAGCGCATCCGGGAGATCGCGGAGACCCGGGTCCGCTACGGGTATCGGCGGATCCACGTGCTCCTGCGGCGCGAGGGCTGGCAGGTGAACGCCAAGCGGATCTACCGGCTCTACACCGAAGAAGGCCTGCAACTGCGCCACAAGACGCCGAAGCGCCGGGTTGCGGCGAAGCTCCGCGAGGACCGCTGCCCGCCCGCGGCGCCGAACCAGGTGTGGGCGATGGACTTCCTCTCGGACCAGTTGTTCGACGGCCGCAGGATCCGGATCCTCACCATCGTCGACGCCTACAGCCGGCTCTCGCCGGCGATCGACGTTCGGCCGCACTACCGCGGCACCGACGTGGTCGAGACGCTGGAGCGGGTCACTCGGGTCTACGGCACGCCGAAGACGATTCGGGTGGACAATGGGCCCGAGTTCATCAGCAAGGCGCTCGACCTCTGGGCCTGGCTCAACGGTGTGACGCTGGACTTCTCGAGGCCGGGGAAGTCCACCGACAACGCATTCATCGAGTCGTTCAACGGGTCGTTCCGGGCCGAGTTCCTGAACGCCTGCTGGTTCCTGAGCCTGGCGGATGCCCGGGCAAAATGTGATG
>JAPOON010000129.1 GCA_026713405.1 Gammaproteobacteria bacterium | reverse complement strand
TGGTGGGGCGTGCTCGACCGCGCCCAGGATTCCGAACCCACGCTGCAGCGCCTTTTGACGGACATCGACCAGGTGGAATTCTTCGCGCTGGATACGGCCGGGCAGGAACACACCTATTGGCCCTTGCTCGGGGAAGCTGCGGGCACTTCGAATCGCCGCCTGGGCGCCATCGTCATGCGGCTGGAACTCGGCCCCTTCGGCATCGTGGAACGGATATGGCCCGTCGCCGGATTCCAGCGATGATCCCTCCGGCCGGCCCGTCTCCGAATTTGACCCGGACGATCCGGCGGCGTCCCCGGTTCGGCAATGGCGAGGAGGGCGTGGCACTGATCAGCGTGCTGTTGATCGTGGCCGTGCTGACGGCGGTGGTCTACCAACTGCTCGGCCGCCACAGTCTCAGCGTGGCGCAGAGCCGGAACTCCCTCGGGTTCGATCAGGCCCTGTCCTATGCCCTGGGCGCGGAGACGCTGGCCCGGCAGGCACTCTACGAGGACTTCTCGGAGTCCGGGCCGGGCATCGACACCCTCGAGGAGCCCTGGGCTCAGGCCATCCCGCCATTCGAGATCGAGCAGGAAGGATTCCTGGAAATAAGGGCGCGGGACCTGAATCGCTGCTTCAACCTGAATGCGCTCGCCGGTGAAGAGGGACAGGAGCAGCACTTGAAGCGCTTCAAGACCCTGCTCACCACGCTTGGCATTCCTGACACCCTGGCCGATGCGCTGCGCGACTGGGTGGACCAGGACGAGGCCGTCTTCGGATTCGGAGCGGAAGATTCCGAATACCTCCTGCGCGAACCGGCCTACCGCACTCCGAACGGCCCGCTCGCCCATATCTCCGAGCTGCGCCTGTTGCGTGGCATGGAACCCGAGTATCTCGACATCCTGGCGCAACATGTCTGCGTACTGCCGGTGCAGAGCCTGGAGATCAATGTCAACACGGCTTCGCTCCCCCTGTTCGCGGCCCTGGCGGGCAATCCGAACCCCGACCCGGTGGCAGCCCAGACATTGGCGGAGTCGGTTCGCGAGTTCGCGGAGGTCGACAAGTTCCTTGCCGAGTTTCCCGACTTCGCCCCGGCGGCCGACGTCCTCATGGTCACCAGTTCCTGGTTCGAGGTGCAGGTGCGGGCACAGGTCGGGGACAGCACCGCCGTGTTAACATCGCTGCTGCACCGGCATCCGGACACCGGGGCCATCAGCCTGGTATCCCGGGACCTGGGCAAGGATTTCCGATCCCTGTTCGAAGTGACCATCGAAGACGCCTGACCCGTGCCCACCTTGTTCATCAGAGCACTGTCGATCCCCCACCCGCGCGATGAGGGTTTCGAGTTCAGCTGCGAGTGGCTGGTCGTCGACCCGGACGGCCGGCACCATTCCCACGGTTCCGGCGACTTCACCTGCGCACCCGATGCAGAGCCGGACTTCACCCCGCTGTGGCGCCGCTCCGGTTCCTCTGACGGCACGGCGAACGGCACCGAGTCCGGCGAAGAATGGGCCTTGAATCCCGCCAACGTCGTACTCCTGGCACCAGGCCAGCACGTCCTGTCGGTGACCTGCGAGGTTCCGGGTCGCAACGCCGGCCAGATCCGGCGCGCGCTGCCATACGTCGTGGAAGAGTTCATCGCCGGAAACATCGAAGGCTCCCACATCGCCAGCGGCCCGGTGCGGCGCGGACAGCCCATCCGCTGCTGCATCATCGACGACGGCTTGCTCCGTGACTGGCTGGCGTGCCCGGGCGCCCCGGGTATCCCCCCCTGTTACCTGGCTTCC
>JAPOON010000128.1 GCA_026713405.1 Gammaproteobacteria bacterium | reverse complement strand
CACATCATGAGCGAATAGTCTGTCGCGGTTTCGAGCGATGCCCGGCCGGCGGCAGAGGTTCTTGCCGACCCGGGATGCCTCGATGCGGAGGGCTGTTGCGCCGCTCGGTGCGGCTGCGCTGCCATTTGAGGACGCCGTTGCCCCGCACGCTGCGACTGCCCTTGGACTCGGGGAGATTGCTCTGCGGCCCGGGGAGATCGCCCGGCTGCTTGGGGAGATTGCGCTGCTGCCTGAGACGGTTGCCGTGCCGCCGTGGGACTGTGATGTTCGTTTTTGTACCAGGTCGCGCCTTCTCCAAGGGCGCGCAGCGGGCTCCCTGCACGCTGCAGTTGTTCAGCGATGCCCCGGGCCTGGTCCGATCGGCCAGGCGCCAGCACGACTCTCCAGAATGTCTTGCAGGCTCTATGTCGATTCGCGGGAGTGAGCACCAGCTCGGCATCGTCAAATGCCGTGTTCATCGCATCGCGAATCGCCCGCATTGCCGTTTGCAATTCGTTGCCCGAATGCGCACCACTTAGCGAATCCAGTTCTTCCTTGATCTGCACATAGGCGTTTGCCAGGGGAGCAACCAGGTAGCTTGGGATGTCGTCGTGGAGAACCTGCTGTTTTATGGCCGCCTTCGCCGCGACGTCCAGGGGCAGGTCTTCGGCCGTATTCCAGGCCGCGTTCCGCTGGCCCACAAATTCTCGCCGCGCTTCTTCAGGAAGATTCCGCAGCACCTCTTCGCGTTCGAGGGTATCAACCGGAGTTTGACGGGCACCGGTTGCTGACCGTGACAGGTTCGCCAGGCAATCCAGGGCTTCCGGTGTCAGTTGGCTGAGGTCGAAGTTGCGAGGCCAATTGCGCGTTACGGTGGGTTGCTGCTGCGCCTCGCCGGTGTTTGAGGCAGGGTTGTTTTTCTTTGGCGTTGTTGGCATGGAGGTGTTGATGGCGTGCGCGTTTCCGCCTTCCGTGTGGACCGCCTGCGCCTGCCGATTGCCGAGGTGTGTGTCGCGAACCTGCGCCGCCTCGAGATTGGAGTTGGAATTGCCGAATGACGTTGTTCCGGCATGCCGGTCGCGCAGGGGTTCGGCGAATCGGTTGGTTGCCCCGGCGGTCTCACCGGTATCGAGACCGTGGACGACATACACCGCCCTTCCGGACCGGGTGTCGACCCTGACTTGATCGGGCGACGGCGCGAACGCCGGGTTTGTATCGCTCGCCTGTGCTGCAATTGGAGAGTATTCGACTTCCGACATCGTCTATGCGCTACGCTGCCGCCGGGTGCCAGTGCCGAATGCGAGGTGCTTTGGCGGGCTGGGCCGTCTGCCCCGGCGGGGAGCGGTAAATTGCTAATGTTGTGCGGATGTGGGACAAGAGCAGGCGGGTTAAGTTCAGTAACGTGCCTGCCTGGTCATCCGATTGAAGTGGGCCCTGTTGCAATCGGCGGCCGTTGAGTTCGAAATTGGGGCATCATCCGGATTCGGGCAATTCAGGGGAACACAGGCGGTGAGAGACGTATACATCGCGGGCGCATTCATGACCCGCTTCGACCGGCACTTTGACCGCAGCCTCGGTTCGTTGGCCCGGGAAGCAGCCGAGGGCGCCCTGGGGGATGCGAGCGTCACCGCCGATGCTGTCGAGTTCGTGGCATTCGGCAATGCGGCCGCGGGTATCCTCACCGGCCAGGAGATGATTCGCGCCCAGACCGCGCTGGCGGGCAGCGGGCTCGAAGGCGCCCCGATGATCAATGTCGAGAACGCCTGCGCATCCGCATCGAGCGCCTTTCACCTGGCATTCAACGCCATCCGCTCAGGCCAGCATGAGGTAGCCCTTGCCGTGGGCGCGGAGAAGATGAATGTCGCCGACCGCAATCTCGCCAACGTGGCCCTGGCCCGGGCGGTCGATGTGGAGGAACTGGTGGCGGAACAGGGAGACAGCGTGCTGTCTGAGGGGGCGGGCCCGCTCTTCATGGAAATTTACGCCGGTTTCGCCCGTGACTACATGGATATGTCGGGTGCGACTCAACTCGATCTGGCAACTGCGGCCGCGAAAAACCGGTT
>JAPOON010000127.1 GCA_026713405.1 Gammaproteobacteria bacterium | reverse complement strand
TTCACCACCGACAACGGCAACATCATCCTGGACGTGCACGGTCTCGACATCGAGGACCCGCTCGCGCTGGAGGCCGAGATCAACAATATCGCGGGCGCGGTCTGCAACGGCCTCTTCGCCGCCAATCGGGCAGACCGCGTGCTGATCGCGGGGAAGGGGGGCGTGCGCGAGATGTGACGCGAACCAGGGCCTTTCGGCACTGTCTAAGCGATCGCCGGCGCGAACCCTATTTTCTTCCGGCAAGGCGGCGCGAGCGCGGTGTGGCCGAGTCACATAAGCGGGCACCGGCCCTACAACCGGCCCTACAACCGGCCCTACATATGCAAGTACCGGGCCGGCTTGATTGAGCTTGGCTCAGATCCGGTAGCTGAAAATCAGCCAGAACTTGGTGATGTCGGTGGCGTGTTCTTTCGCGGAATAGTCCGCGAACTTGAGTTGCGCATCGAAGTTGTCGTTGATCTTCCAGTTGAGCATCGCGCCGATCTCGTAGCCGTAGTCCGCGCCGCCCCGTTCCGCCTGGAAGTCGTGATAGGCCAGGGTTACGGAGACGGGGCCGGTTTGCGAACTCACGGTAACGTAGGCGTCCGCGACACCGTTCAGCGGGGTCCCCAGGAAGCGGTCGGTCCACCCCTGGAACTTGTGCAGGGTGCCCAGCGGGGTCTTGAAAGCCGCCTCCCCGCCATCGCTGCCGAGCACGGCATAGCCGCCCGTGAAGGTCATTGAATCCTGCTTCCAGCGGGCTTCCACGGAGTAATAGGTGGCGTCGTAGGATGCCGGATTGTCGGCGTAGTCCGACTGGCGCGCGAGGGTGCCGGTCAATGAAAACGGGCCCATGCCGGCGGTGTAGTCCACTCCGTAGGTCGAGTTTGAGTTGGCCGGGCCGTTGTCGTTCTCGAAATCCATGAGATAGGCGAAGGCGCCCAGCGTATGACCCTCCGCCGGTTTCAGTTCGCCCCGGAAGGCGTGGGTGTCGCCTTTCCAGTCACCGGGCTGCGCGCCGTCGCCCGGCCCGAAGATGCGGTTGACGTTGATGATGTAGGTGTAGTCGAGGCTCGCCATGCCCCGGGAATACTGCAGGCGCAGCCCGTCGTAGGTCTGTTCGTTCTGCCGGAAGGCTCCCCCGCCGAGGAAGCGCTGCTCGGAGTGAAGGATTCGCTGGCGGCCGGCGGTCAGGGTCAGACCGTCACCGCGGTAACGGAGGAAAACCTGGTTGAGGTCGAAGCCGAGCGGGTCGGCAACGATGGGATACTGAGTATTGCCGTTTTCCGTCGAGTTGAATTTCTGCCCGGACCCGGGCGGCAGCAACAGCACCTGGTCCACTTCGAAGCCGAACGAAAGGCCCTCGTCCGCCGGCATGATCCATGACAGCCGCACTTTTGCCGTCGAGGCGCGGGCGTTCTTCTCGATGCCGTCCTGATCGACGGTCTCGAAGCGGTAGCGGATATTGAAATCCGGTTTGGTGTCGCGCAGCGCGTCGGCGAATCCCGCCAACGCCGGTGGCGCCACCAGGAGGCCGAGCATGATTGCGGGCAGGGCTCGTTTCATGGAGAGGCAGGGCGCGTTTCTAGGCCGGCTCATTCACATTGCCACTACCGGCGGGTTCCATCCGATCCACGCGCATCCCGGTCCGTGAGACTCGTTGCCGATTGTCAGGGAACGCCAGTTAAATTGGAAGGGGACATCAAACCGGCGTCAGCCGCACAGCAACCGATCCCCGAATTGATAGAAGCACCGATACTGGGCACAATCGCTGATCCTCCTGGATGTGCCGGAGCAATTTCTCCCATGGAACATTTCGATGTCGTCATCGTCGGC
>JAPOON010000126.1 GCA_026713405.1 Gammaproteobacteria bacterium | reverse complement strand
CGATCTTGCGGCCAGGACAACGTCAATGATCAGCCTTCTCAGGTCCGCATCGGACAGGTCTTTTATCACCGCTGCGCTAAGCTCGGGCAAACCGATGAAGCCCTGGGGCAACCCGCGGAACAGCAACTGGCCCGTCGCATTGGTCAAGGTGGTTAGTGCAAGGCAGGGAACGTGCCCGGACAGGGCCTTCTCCAACGGTTGGGCGTTTTCGTCCCAGCGGTATCCGCTCGCGAGGTAGCTCCCGAACGCCGTGCCGGGCACGACGCGGCTTTCCACCGTGGCGGCCGTTCTTTCGTCCGGCCCCAGCGGCACTTCCACGCGTTTCACGATGTCTCGCCAGGGCAACGGTTCGGAGGTCAGGAAATCATGGGCGGCAACAAGCCGTTGCAGCGAGCCCTTGAGCAACCTCGCCTCGGCGGAACTCAAGGCATTGCTTTCCACGAGCCGGTCGAGCCTGCCCGTTGCACTGCCCCGGAAAAGCGGCAGGTTGGATCGGGCCCGTAACACCAGGTAAGTCAGTTCGCGCCACTCGTCCCCGGTCAACAACCGGGTGCGCATCCCGTGCAGCAGTTCGTCCGCGCGCGACATGTTCCGCTCGATACGAAGCACCAGGCGGAGCGCCTCTCCCACTTCGGCCTTGCGTTCGGATGAAACTTCCGGCCGTTCCAGCCATAGGGCCAGTCGACCGTGCAGTAGCCGGCGTTCCTCGTTCTGTTCCACGGTAAGCCATGGCAACTCGGTGAAGCCGGGAGCGGCGTCCGGCTCGTTCTTTTCCAGGAGGTGACGGGGCGTCTCGAGATCCGGGGCGCCCTCGGGCTGATGGCCTGGCGCCTCAGGTGACCGGGCGAGGTGATCAGGCCGGGCGCCCGGTGCCGAGACCGCGGCTTGCTGCGAAGAGGTGCCTGCGGTTGCCTGGCGCGGTTGAATGGCCGGCCGTGATCCGGCGGTGCCGGCGACGCTGCCTGGCTCCGGGCCTTCCCGAAGGGAGGGCGCGTGCGCCTGCGACGACGCCGCGGATACCCGTCGACCGCCCATGGCCCCTTGCTGGCGGCGCCCGATGGGGTTCGGTGATCCGCTTGGGGAACCCCCGCCAGCGCTTTCCGGCGAGCTAATCGGCTGATCCATGGCGTGGTACTGTTCCTGAGTGTCGCCCGATTCCCGGCGCGACCGGTTTCCAGCCGTCGACCCGGAGTTGGGCACCGCCATGCGGCAAAAGTTCCATGGAACCGGAATGGCTCCCGATGCACCCGACGGCCTTCTAGTTCGTGGTGGCGCCCTCAGTCGGGTTTTCCGTAGTCGTCCATGTTGCAGCACTCGAAAATCAGGTGAATGCGGTCGGTGGCGCCGTCGTTTCTCACGGCGTGGACGCGTTTCGTTCAGTTGGGCGATCTTGTTGGGCGTAGTTGTGCGCCTCTGAGAATTCGTAGCCGAATCGATCGATGAGCCTGCGCTCCAGTCTGACGGGACACCTCACAAATCTCTCGACCGCGCCCGGTCGAACCGAAAGAGTCATTGTTCCTGCTGCGGCCCGAACTCGGTGCGTGCCGAGTCCCAGATGTCCGTGTCCATGTCTGCCGGCGGGACGTGCCCGCCCTGACAGTCGGTGACCGTGGCGAGAATCTTGACTTCCGCATCCAGGCGCTTGTTGTAGTCCCGGTTGGTGGGACAGCTCAGCACGGGCGT
>JAPOON010000125.1 GCA_026713405.1 Gammaproteobacteria bacterium | reverse complement strand
TCCGGTTCCGTCAGGCCGAAGCACCCTACCCATTCGCCGGTAGCGAGCCGGGGCAAATACTTCTCCCGCTGCGCATCGGTTCCATAGGCATGAATCGGATGCATGACCAGCGAAGACTGCACGCTCATCGCTGACCGATAGCCCGAATCGACCCGCTCGACCTCCCTGGCCATGAGCCCGTATGAGACATAGTTGACGTTGGAGCAGCCATACTTTTCCGGCAGAGTCGCGCCAAGCAGGCCCATGGCGCCCATCTCGTTCATGATTTCCCGGTCGAACGACTCGTTGCGGTTCGCCTCCAGCACGCGCGGCATGAGCCGGTCCTGTGCATACTCCCGGGTGCTGTCCCGAATCATCCGCTCCTCCACGCTCAGCTGCTCGTCGAGCAGCAGCGGATCGGACCAGTCGAATGGCACTCTCCTGTCAGACATTCCTGTTCATCTCCTGTGGCAATGGAATTCGGCCGCGCTTTTCTGCATTCTAACCGTCCCGGCCGAACCGCGGTCGCAGAAGCGCCGCGGAACCGTCCACAGGAATTCAAGCCAGTCCCGACCATGCGATTCGTAACCTTCAACGCCAACGGCATACGCGCCCGCCTGCACCAGATCGAAGCCATCACGGCGTCCCACGCTCCGGATGTCATCGCCCTGCAGGAAACCAAGGTGATGGACGACATGTTTCCACTGGAGACGGTACAGGCAATGGGATACCCGCACATCGTCATCCACGGGCAGAAGGGCCACTACGGGGTGGCGCTGCTTTCGAAATCCGAGCCGACAGAGGTGCAATGCGGGTTCCCCTGGCGCGAGGCCGACCAGCAGCGCCGTTTCGTTACCGCCCGCTACGAGATCGGCGGGCGGCGGGTGAGGGTCATCAACGGCTACTTTCCCCAGGGCGAGAGCCGCGACCACGCGGTCAAGTTCCCCGCCAAGAGACTTTACTACCAGGATCTGCTGCGCTATTTGCGCGAGCGCTGCGACCCGGGCGAATCGCTCCTGCTCAGCGGCGACATGAACGTCGCACCGGAGGACCGGGACATCGGCATCGGCGAAGACAACGCCAAACGCTGGCTGCGGGAAGGCAAGACCAGTTTTCTGCCGGAAGAACGCGAGTGGCTCGAAGCGGTGATGGCCTGGGGATTCACCGACGTTTACGCCACCAGGACCGCCGACGCCGACCGCCTGTACAGCTGGTTCGACTACCGTTCACGGGGTTTCGACCGCGATCCCAAACGAGGCCTGCGGATCGACCTCGTACTGGCAACCCCAAGTCTCGCCGAAGCCGTGGACAACTGTGGCATCGACTACGAAATCCGCGGCGGAACGAAGCCGTCGGACCACTGCCCGGTGTGGTGCAACTTCAAGGCCGGCTAGTGTCCGGCGCTTCGGTCAGGCCGACTGGCGCAACAGGTCGGTTGAGCAGGTAGAGATCCGGTTCTTCAGGCTCACGGCTGCCTCGCGGGCCGCCGACGCAAAATCGTCACCGTCACCCGCGTACAGGATCGAGCGCGACGCGCTGATGACAAGACCCTGACCGCTTGTGTCCTGACCCGCCTCGAGTACCGCACGCAGATCGCCCCCCTGGGCACCGACCCCGGGAACCAGCAACGGCACCGATGGCGCCACGGAACGGATGCGGGCGATGTCCCCGGCATAGGTCGCGCCGGCAACCAGCATCAGGTTGCCGCGCTCGTTCCATTCCGCCACGGCCCCGGCTACGCGCAGAAACACCGGTTCGTCTTCCGGGTGGCACTGAAGCCAGGCGTTGCCAGGGTTGCTGGTCCGGCAAAGCACCGCCACGCCCCTGTCCGGGTACGAAAGGAACGGCTCGAGTGACTCGGGACCGAGGTAGGGGTTGACGGTAACGATGTCGGCGCCATACCGGTGGAACGCTTCCCTGGCGTAGTACTCCGCCGTTGCCCCGATGTCGCCGCGCTTGGCATCCAGGATGACCAGAACGTCCGGATAGCGCGCGCGGATGTAGGCGATGACTTCAGCGAGCTGGTCTTCCGCGCCTGCCGCGGCAAAGTGCGCGGCCTGGGGTTTGAAGGCGCACACCTCGCTCGCGGTGGCATCGACGATGGCGCAGCAGAAATCCCTGAAAGCCTCGGAATTGCTGCGAAACGCAGCCGGCAATCGCTCCGGCACCGGGTCGAGGCCCACGCAGAGCAGGGAATTTCTGGATGTCCATCCGGCCCGCAGCCGTTGGAGGATGGACCGTGCTATGTCGATGCCCTCAAATGGCCCGGGCGATCGCCCGGCGACGAGCCACCTCACGGTCGATAAAGGTGATCCACTGCTGGCAGATGCGCTGGTTGCCCTGGTCTCGCACGCGCCTCGACTCATTGCGACAGGAAACGAACGATTCCTTGGCCCGGTTCAGGCCGTCGCGATTGTACTCGCACATGCCGCGCACGATGTAGACGCTCTGCACTTTGCGCAAACCGCCTTTATTCAGAGCGTTACTTGCGGCACTGACACATTTGTCGAAATTGTCGTCTTCCATGTAGAGCTGTGCCAGGTTTTCGTAGATTCGGCCGTCTTCGGAGAGATTTCCCGCATCCTCGAATACGGGAATTGCCTTGTCGACTTCCTGGGCCAGTTGGTAGGCCTGCCCGAGGCTGCGAAGATTCCTGTCGGTACGCTCTACGAGCCCGTCATCAATTCCCTTCTGCAGGACCGCTGCCGCCCTTATTGGCGCCTCTTCCTGCATGAGCAGCCCCGCCAGGGTGACGACGTCGGACTGCATGGTCAGAAATCCGGCGTCGTAGGCCGCCATCATGGTATAGATTTGTTCTTTCTCCATACCCTGCTGGCCCTGTATGCCCGCAAGGCTGACCCAGTAGGCGCGTTTCGGAAACTCCTGGATGAGGATCTCCAGAATTTCCATTACCTTGGGCCAGCGTTCCTGTTCGGAATAGAGAAAGCTCAACAATGCCCACCAGTTCTCCTTGACCGCGGTGCCACGGTTCTGCGCAATGGCAATCCCCTTTTCAATCTGGTCGGCCGCGTTGACGTAGTCCTCCATCTGATAGTAGACCTGCCCCATGAAAATATGGGGTTCCGGCCCCGGATTGTTTGCCTTGGACAGCCACAACCGCATGTAGCGCAAAGCTTCGCTGTAGCGCTCGTCGACGAAATTGAGCTGGGCGAGCGTATACAGCGTCGTCGTTTCCAATCCCTCCGGGATATCTTCACCCTGGTTTACGACGATTTCGTAGTGACTGATCGCCCGCCCGTAGTCTTCCTTTGAGAAGTAAAGGAAGCCGAGCATGTTGTGAATCTGGCCGATCTCGTTACCGTTGTAGCGTCGGCTCCGGTCCAGCATGCCGTTCAGCACCCGGGCGGCTCCGTCGAGGTCTTTCGCATCGATGAATTCCTGGGCTTCGGCCAGTTTTTTGAAGGTGGCCTCGCTCATGGAGGGCACCCGGCGCATCTTCCGGTTGTCTTGCTGGTCTTCTTCTTCCGCCCAGGCCTTGTGGCCACCTGCCGGCCCGAATTCCAGGGCGGGAATCAGGAACAGGACGGTAGTGAGTACCGCTGTGAACCGCAGCAAAGCCTTCATGTCAGCCTACCCGTCCTGGAGTTCGAAGGTTATGCGGTTGCGCACCCCCGCCACATCAATCGGTTCACCGTTGACGACCTTCGGCTTGTACTTGAACTTGAGGGCTGCCCCCATCGCCGCCCGGTCGAAAATGCCGGGGGGCTTCGATTCGATCACCCTGGGATCGCGGACCGCGCCGGTCTTGGTGACCACGAATTCAAGGAGCACGTAGCCTTCGATTCCCCTGGTCTGCGCACGCCTGGGATACACCGGCGCAACCTTGACGATGGGCAGGTATTCGCCGTCGGAACTGAAACCGCCCGTGCCGCCGACGTTCAAGTCGAGCTGCACGTCCACGGCGCCGATCTCGACACCCTGGGAGACGTTGCTGGCGTCGAACTGTGGCTTGGGCATGTCGGGCGGTGGTTCGTCCGGCGGGGGTGGCGGCGTGGGCTTGCGCCGCTTGATCTGGATGTCGATATCTTCTTCGACACGCACGAAATCGACGATCTTGCCCGTGATGCTCTCGTCGAATGGGCTCTTGTCGCTCTTGATGAGCGCCTGCATGAGCAAAAACAGAAAGAAGGTGGCTACCGCCCCCAACCCGACACCAAAAACATATCGCAATAACATGTCACGCCTCCGTCGATACGGCCACCTGGGTCAGTCCCGCTCCGCGGGCCGCCGTCAGCACCGCTTTCAACAATTCGTACCTGGCTCCCTTGTCCGCTTGGATCACCAGGCCTCCCTTGGGGTTCTCCGCGTGCAGCCGCTCGATGTGAGAGCGCACCGCGGCGGGATCGACGCGCCGCTTGTCGATCCAGATCTCACCATTTTCGCCGATGGCGACCAGCACGCTCACCGTCGGCTTCTGTTCCGCCGTTGCCGCTTCCGGACGCAGTACGTCTATTCCGGCCTGCTTGATGAAGGTGGCGGTCACGATGAAGAAGATCAACATGATGAACACCACGTCGAGCATGGGGGTCAGGTTGATGTCCGACTCATCGTCGCTGCGTGAGAACCGGCCGCCTTTTCGCGCCATTTCCCTCTACTCCCTTGGTGTTTCGTCCCTTACGGTCTTGTCCTGTTTCGTCGCCACCGTTCAGTGGTCGGTTGTGAGATGCTGCTCGAACGTCTCGATCTCGTAGTCTACCTTCCGCTTTACCAGGGTGCTGCCCATCAGGCCCGACAGCGAAGCGATCATGCCCGACATGGTGGGAATGGTCGCCATCGACACGCCCGCCGCCATGGATCTGGCGTTGCCGCCCTGGGTCGCCATGGCGTCGAATACGTTGATCATGCCGGTCACGGTACCCAGGAGACCCAGAAGCGGGCAAAGCGTCACGCAGGTCTGAATGAGCGGCAGTGTGCCCGTGATCTTGCCGGAGGTCTCCGAGATCATCTGATCGCGAATCTGGTGGGCGCTCCAGGAGCGCCGCTCGGGCCGGTTTTCCCAGTCATCGGTCGCGGCCTGGATGATCCGCTTGTGTTCGGAATTGAAATACCAGAGCCGCTCGAAGATGAGCGTCCACATCAGGAACGTCAGGGCGGCAATCAGAAATAGTACATTGCCGCCCTGTTCCATGAACTGGACGATGGCCAGCCAGGCTTCACCCACCATGACGTCAGCCTACGCCAGCGCCTGACCCGATTGCTCGGCGTGGTCGGCGATGATGCCCTGGGTCTGCTCCTCGAGCACATGAATCACCGAACGGCTGCGCTGCGCGACGACCGCGTGCAGTAATGTCATGGGAATGGCAACACAAAGCCCGAGAACCGTCGTCATCAACGCCGTGGAGATACCGCCCGCCATCGTCTTCGGGTCGCCGGTTCCGAACAGGGTAATGGCCTGGAACGTCAGGATCATACCGATAACCGTACCCAGAAGACCGAGCAGCGGCGCCACTACCGAGATCACCTGAATCAGCGTGATATTCCTTGTTATCTTGGGCGTTTCACCCAGGATCGCCTCGCCGAGCTTCAACTCCAGCGTCTCCACGTCCACCGCCTTGTTTTGGTGGTAGACGTTGAGCACCCGGCCGAGCGGATTACCCTCGCTGACCGTCTCGGAACGCTTCTGTGCGTTTACTTTGGCGCTGGTGATGGACAGGGTCACCAGCCGCTCGATGGCCAGCAGCACCCCGAGGATACCGCCGAGAATAATCACCGCGCCGACATAGCCACCCTGCCCGTCGCAGAAAGGCAGGTAACATTCGCCCTTGCCGATGCCGCCGAAGAAGGAGCCGACCCGTTCGCCCACGGTTGCCGCCTGGATGAGCAGGGCAAGCAGCGACCCCCGCGTCGGGTCGATGGCCAGCCCCACCACCTCGCCGGATACCGCTTCCTCAACGTCTTCGACCGTATTGGTGAAGCGGGCGGCGGGCTGACGGGCGAGTTCGACCAGGGAGCTGTCGTCCGTGTCGTAGCTGAGATATTCGCCGTCGCCGAGCAGTGCAAAGGCACCGACGCGAATGATATCGGTCTGTTTCTGTTCGCCGCTCAGCATGGTGATGGTGCCGGGGAACCGGCTGATGCGGCCGGACTCGGTCATCTCACGCTGCAATTCGAACCAGAGCGTTTCCATTTCTTCGATCGTTGCAAGCTGGCTCGCGGTGCCCATCTTCGCGGCCAGATCGCCCAGCCATTCGCCCCGGTTCGGGTATTGCGCCGAAATGAGCGAACCCTGGAATACGCCCCGCGTATCCCCGGCCACCTGCTGGAGCACACCGAACAGTTCACGCAGCGAACCCAGCCTGCGGTCGAGTTGTTCCTGGAGGTCGAGAAGCCTGATCTCGTTTTCCTCGAACTGGGTCTCGAGGCG
>JAPOON010000124.1 GCA_026713405.1 Gammaproteobacteria bacterium | reverse complement strand
GCAGACACGGCCCCCGCGCCGCCCGCCGGCCGGGAGCCCCCCGGGGGGCCCGGGCGGCCCCCCCCCCGGGAGCCGCAACATCCGGCGATTTCCGCAACGACGGCCCGGGCCTCATCGCCGCCGTACCGGGTTCCCTGACCACCGACCAGTTGGGGGTGCTGCTCGGCATCGCCCAGGAAGCGGGCCTTGCCATCGTGGGATTCGTCGACAGCGCGGTACTCATGGCGAGCGCCGGTCCCGTGCCCGACCGTTGCTGGCTGCTGGACCTGCACCTGACGCGCGCCTGCCTGACCGAACTGCACGCCGGCGAAGAGGTCGAGCGGGCCGGTGTGCAGGAATTCCCGGGCTGCGGGGTTGTCTCATGCCTGGACGGCTGGGCAAACCTGCTGGCCGACCGTTTCGTGCAGGACACCCGTTTCGATCCCCTGCACTCGGCGGACACGGAACAACAACTCTTCGACCAGCTTTATGACTGGGCGCAACCCGGCCGGGAAGGCCAGACCGGCGAGGGTGATTTCGCGGCGGAGATACGACACGGGGGCCATGAGCGGCGCGTGCAGGTGCCGGGCAATGCGCTGCAAGGCAAGCTGACCCAACGGTTGACCCAACTGGCCCAGAAGCTCCCCGACGGCGCCCAACTGCTGGTAGCGCCCCGAAGTGCCGCATTGCCCGGATTGTTGCCCAGCCTGGCCGAACTGGGCCTGCAGGCTGAAAGTCTTGCAGCCGATACCCTCGAGCGGGCGTTCGAACGTCACTGTGACCGCATCGCGGCGGGGCAGTTGTCGCTGGTCACCCGGCTGCCCCGCGGCGGGGTCGCGCGAAACGCGGAAGCGGACACCCGGCCGCGGGCCACGCACGTGCTCTGCGAGAACCGCGCCTGGCCGCTACGCGGCAATCCCTTCGGGCTGCCGGTCAAGGGCCGGGCCGGGGAAACAATGGAACAGGACGGGCGCCGCCTGCAGCTCATCGCGGTGGAATCCGGCCGCAATGGCTGACTGACATCGACATTTATTTTATAATTATCAAATAGTTATAGACTATACTTTGAAGTAAACACATGCGGTCAAAGCGACGGCTGAGCGTATTTTCACTTTCCTTCCTGGATGTCATGTCCTGCGGGTTTGGCGCCGTCGTGCTCATCTTCCTGATCATCAACCACGAGACGGAAGAGCAGGCCAAGGTGGTCAACAAGGACCTGCTCGCGGAGATCCGCCTGCTCGACTACCAGGTGCGCATCGGCGAGGAAGACCTGTTCGAGTTGAAGGAACGCCTGGAGGACATTTGGCAGCGACTCGATGATTCCGACCTGAAACTCGCCAGCACGGAGGCGGACATCGAAGAAACCCGCAACGAGTTCGGCGACCTGAGCGAGCGTTCCCGCGCGGAAGAGGAAAGCCTGAACGAGTTGAAGACCGACGTTGAGGACCGGGAGGAGGAACTCGAGCGCCTGCGGGCCATCGACGAAGCGAACGAGGGGGCGCGGGTGCGCGGTTTCGCCGGCGAAGGCGACCGCCAGTACCTGACCGGCCTCAAGGTCGGCGGCGCCAACATCCTCATCGCGGTGGACACCTCAGCCAGCATGCTGGACGAGACCATCGTCAACGTGCTGCGCCGACGCAACATGCCGGAGGGGCGGCGGCGCATGGCGCCCAAGTGGCAGCGCGCGGTGAACACCGTGGAATGGCTGAGCGCGCAACTGCCGCTGGATTCGGACTTCCAGATCTTCACGTTCAACACCTCGACAACCTCGCTGCTCGAAGGCAGCAACGACCGTTGGGTACCACTCGGCGACGGCCGCGACCTGGAAGCCGCCATCGGCCGGCTGAAGGACGTGATCCCCACTGAAGGCACCAGCCTGATCAGCCTGGTCACCAAGCTGCGCAACCTGGACCCCCTGCCGGACAACGTCTACCTCATCGTCGACTCGCTGCCAACCCAGGGCATGCGCTCGCCCCGGCGCTCGACCATCTCGGGCTCCGACCGCCTGGGCCTGTTCCGGGACGCCCTGCGCGAACTGCCCAACCAGGTGCCGATCAACGTGATCATGTTCCCCATGGAGGGCGATCCCCTCGCGGCAGCCGCGTTCTGGAACCTCGCCCGCACCTCGGGGGGCGCTTTCATGGCGCCTTCGCGGGATTGGCCCTGATGAGCAAGCGGTCCCGCCGCGATGTGGAGGAGTTCAGCGTCTCCTTCCTGGACGTCATCTGTTGTGGATTCGGCGCCATCATCCTGCTGCTGATGATCACCAAGACGGTGGAGCCCGTGCTGCTCGAGAAGACAGCGGTCAACCTCGAAGGCCAGGTGGCCTCCCGGGAACAGGCGCTGTTCGAGATCAAGGGACAGATCAACGAACTGCGCCGCCAACTCGATGATGCCTCCGGCCAGCTCGACGACAACCTGCTGGAACTCGCCCGCCTGCAACGGGAACTGAACCGGATTCTCGGCCGCTTCACGGCGACCAGCGAGCAAAACGACAGCATGCGCATCGAAACCATGAAACTCGCGGCCGCCCGCCAGTCTCTCACCGACGAGATGGAACGCCTGCTTGGCGCCGATTTCCGCCGCCAGACAGACCTGGTCGGCGGCATCGCCGTGGACAGCGAGTACATCGTATTCATCATCGACACCTCAGGCAGCATGTTCGCCGGCGCCTGGCCCCAGGTGCTGCGCAAGGTGCAGGAGACGCTGGACGTCTACCCCACGGTGAAAGGCATCCAGGTGATGAACGACATGGGGGAATACATGTTCGGCGGCTTCCGCGGCCAGTGGATTCCGGACTCGCCGGCCCGCCGCCAGTCCATCATCAACACGTTGCGTACCTGGAATCCCTTCAGCAATTCGAGTCCGGTGGAGGGCATACAGGCCGCGATCGACACCTACTACGCACCGGACAAGCGTATCGGCATCTACGTCTTCGGCGACGACTACAGCGGCAACTCCGTCGAGGAGGTGGTGGATGCCGTCGACCGCATCAACGTGGCCGACGAATCCGGCCGCCGGCGGGTGCGCATCAACGCCGTCGGCTTTCCGGTACACCTGCAGCGGCCCAACGCCCGCGTCTACCGTTTCGCCGCCCTGATGCGCGAACTCGCCTACCGCAACGACGGCACATTTGTAGGGCTTTCCGACTTTCAGTGATCCCGGGTTGGAAGCGCCCGCGCCCCGTCTATTGCGGCGGAAAATCTCGGCGGGCCGGCATCCAGACGACCTTGTCGGCGTCCACCTCCAGGAGATGCCCATCCTGGTGGTCGGCGACCGTGGCGATGAATTTCACTTCGGCATCAAGCTGAGCGACGGGTTGCCTGTCGCCGGTGCAGTTCAGGAGCGGCGTTTCGCCCATCAGGTGTGCGGCCAGTGCCAGCCGCGATGCGGCAAGCCGGTGCGCTTCGGCGCCGGCGGGCCAATCGCCCTCCGCCAGCCACAGGGCCTTCAGTTGCTGTCCGGCCTCCCGCAAGGTACGCGCGCGCCTCGCCATGAAGTCACGGTCCTCCTGCTGCCGGACGAGCACGTGACCGATGTCCAGCGACGCGGGATGATCGTCCCCATGCTCCTGAACGGATTGCAGATGATCGTCTTCCAGGCCCTGCACGCTGTGGCTCATTTCCCGAACATGCGACTCCAAGCCATCGACACTGGCCATGACCGCACCCCCCAGTTCACGTGAGTGCTCGTCCCCAAGCAGCGCTGTCAGCGCTTTCAGGCGGCCGGCCGTTTCCCGCGGCGCGGCGTAGAGCGGATTCGCGTCAAGCTTTTCCCGTT
>JAPOON010000123.1 GCA_026713405.1 Gammaproteobacteria bacterium | reverse complement strand
GGTCATCCGTGTTTCAAACGAAGGGGGTATGGGCCTGGGGCCGGAGACGCGCCTTGGCCGGGATTGCCGGGATGCCCAGGGCGAATTGAACCGGGCGGTGGCCGCCGTTTGCCGACGGGTGGAATTCATGGTCGCGGGGCTGCCGTTGACGGTGAAGCCGGCCTGACTCGCCGGTGCCCGCTCTCATTGCACGGCCAGACATGCTCCTTGCGCGTCGGCCCACCCAGTGCTTTCACTACTCTTGCCAGCCTCGCTACGTATTTTCACGAACGGGTCGGTCTAGAAGCCTTGAGCGGCCTTGATGTGGACGGGTGAGTTGCACTTTCGATCTACCTCTTCAAGTTGCAGAGCAACTTGATCGCGTCCAGCAATCGGGCTTCGGCTTCGGGATCATTGGGCAACCCGATCCTCAGGTGGCGACCTGTCCAGGGGAAGCGGCGCACGTACACACCCCGGGCGGCCAGCGTTTGCCAGGCGCCACGGGCATCGTCCACTTCGACGTAGCGGAACAGGTCGGTGCCGCCGACCACGCGGCATTGCTCGCCTTTTAGCAGGCGGTCGAGCCGCTGCCTCGCCTGCGCCAGGCGCTGCCGTGTCTCCGTTTGCCAGGCCTGGTCGGCGTAAGCCGCGGCACCGGCAGTGAGTGCCGGCGTCGATACGCTCCAGACGCCGAGGCGCTCGGCCATCGACTGCAGGAGATCCGAGGGGCCGAGCAGGGCGCCGAGCCGCAGTCCCGCCAATCCGAAGAACTTGCCGGTGGAGCGCAGCACGATGAGGTTCCCGGCGTCCGCCCGCGGCGCGACGCTCAGGCCCGGCTCGAGGTCCGCGAACGCCTCGTCGACGATCAGCCAGCCGTTGCGTCTCCGTAGACGGAGGCGCGCCTCCTCGAGTTCAGCGGACTCGAAGCGCCTTCCGTCCGGGTTGTTGGGATTGCAGATCACCACGGCATCCGCATGGTCGGCATCGTCCAGTGGGTTGGAGGTTTCCACTACCCGGCAGCCGGATGCGCGCCATACCTGCGCGTGGTCGCCGTAGCTCGGGGAGAGCACGGTGACGCTTTGTGGATGCAACAGGGTGGGCAGCAGGCGGATCAGTATTTCGCTGCCGGGCGCCACCAGAACGGCTTGTTCGGGAGCGCCGAAGACGCGTGCCATCGCGGCGGCGCAACGCGCCCGGTCCGACCGGGTGGGCAGCCGGTATGGGGTGTCGTCCTCCGAGCCTGCCAGGGGCCAGGGCCAGGGGTTGATGCCGGTGGACAGATCGATCCAGGGATCGGGGGCATCCGGAAACAGCTCGCGCATCGCGTCGAGAGCGCCGCCGTGCTCGTTCGCCCTGGTCACGACACTCTCGTCAGCAGGGCGATTGCCGCGAGCAGCGCGCCGGCGAGACCCGCGGCGCGGACATACAGTGCCATTCCGCGTCGCAGGTCCTTGAGCCCCGGTTCGCTCGCGCCCGCGTTGAGCCAGGGTTCGGGAGTCGCGGTGCCGCCGTAGAGGCGTGGCCCGGAAAGCCGCACGCCGAGGGCGCCTGCCGCGGCGCTCTCCGGCCAGCCGGCGTTTGGAGACCGGTGCTTGCGGGCATCGCGCCACATCACGGCGAAGGCGGCAGGCCGGAGGCTCGCCGTGGCAAACAGCACGCCGGTCAGGCGCGCGGGCAGCCAGTTCGCCACGTCGTCCAGGCGGGCGGCAAAGCCGCCGAAGGCCGCGTAGGGCTTGTTGCGATGGCCGATCATGGAGTCGAGGGTGTTGATGGCCTTGTACGCTGCGAGGCCGGGCAGGCCCAACAGCACGCCCCAGAATATCGGCGCGATGACGCCGTCGGAGGTGTTTTCGGAGAGGCTCTCCAGGGCTGCGCCGGCCACCGCCGCGGGCGACAGCTCGGCCGTGTCGCGCCCTACGATGTGGGACAGCGCAGCCCGGGCGCCCGCAAGGTCGTCGGCCGCCAGTGTGTCCGCGACAGCGGCGACATGCCTGTACAGGCTGCGGGAAGCGATCAGGCTGGAAGCGAGCACCGCCTGTATCAGCCAGCCGAGCGGCATCGGGCCCGGTGGCGAGCCGGAGGGCGATGTGGACAGTAGTGTTGAAACTGCCAAAGCGGCGCCGGTTGCCAGCGCCACAGTCACCAGAGTGGCGGCCATGCCGAGAAAGTAGCGCCCGGCGTAACCCGCGCCGGGCCCGTTGAACGCCCGGTCGAGTCTGCCGATCAGTGCGCCCATCCAGACCACGGGGTGCCGGATGCGTCGATACAGCCAGGCCGGGTAGCCGAATAGCGACTCGGCGACCCAGGCGGCGAGCATAAGCTCCGCGCTGCTCATGAGGCGTAGCGTCTCCTCATCCCGGCCGCTCGGCGAAAAGCGGCAGAGCGTGCGCGCATATATTCACGAACAAACTACTGCGGTCGTCAATAACAGCGAAAACACAGGGCGTGCTCCCGCCGCGTGCTCGGCGTGCCGTCAAGCACGCCTGTGCGTGCTCAACGTACCAAAGCATGCGTCCGCGCCACCCTGCGTTTTCACTACTCCTCATCTTGCCAACCTCGCTGCGTTCATTCATGAATAGGTCCGGCAAGCAGTCTGGATGAGCGCTGCGCCGGTCATTCCGAGTCTCGCCGCTCCGGCCTACGGGAAGAGACTGTGCGGGTCATGCCGAACCCGTCGGCACTGTCAGGGGCTCCGTTGCACAAGCCAGCAATGCGTCGATGTCGAGGGCGTGCTCCACTCCGTCGGCGAGCGCATCCAGCGCCGATTCGACGGCGGCGCCATAGTCCAGCGAGGAACCGCCATCGGCGCCTGCCTGCCGCAGCCAGGCCTGTCGAAAAGCGTTGTCGGTGAACATCCCGTGCAGGTAGCTGCCCTCGATCCGGCCATCGGGTGAACGGGCACCGTCGGTCCCTTCGTTCAGGTCGAACAGGGGCCGATTGCAGTCGGGTCCGGTGGTGCGGCCGACGTGAATCTCGTAGCCCGTAACCGGCAAACCAGTCCGTACACAGTGCCCTCGAACGGTGTGCACGGCCTTGGCGGCCGACATGTCCGTATGGACGTCGAGCAGGCCAAGCCCCGGGGCCCGGCCGGGCGGTCCGTCCGTGCCCTGCGCATCCTCGATGGTGTGGCCGAGCATCTGGAAGCCGCCGCACAGCCCCAGTACCCGGCCGCCCGCCCGCGCGTGGGCCAGGATGTCGTGGTCCCAGCCCTGGGCGCGCAGAAATGCCAGGTCGCCCAGCGTCGACTTGGTGCCGAACAGGATCACCACATCGGCGTCCCGGGGCAGGGGATCTCCCGGAGGCACCCAGCGGAAGTCCACGCCGGGCTCCATCCGCAGCGGGTCGGCATCGTCGAAATTGGCCATGCGGGAGAGCATGGGCGCAGCGATTTTGAGTCCGTCCCCCGCATCGGTCCGGTGGCGGTCGAGTACCACGGCATCCTCGGCCGGCAGATTGGCGGCACTGGGCAACCAGGGGATCACGCCGAAGCTCCGCCAGCCGGTGCGGGACTCGATCGCGGCGATGCCGTCGTCGAACAGGGTGGGGTCGCCGCGGAACTTGTTGATGAGGAACCCGCGGATCAGGGCGGCGTCTGCGCGGTCGAGCACCGCCTGTGTACCGACCAGGCTGGCGATGACGCCGCCCTTGTCGATATCGCCTACCAGGCATACCGGCATACCGACCCGGCGGGCAAAACCCATGTTGGCAATGTCGCCGGCCCGCAGGTTGATTTCCGCCGGGCTGCCCGCGCCTTCCACGACAATGAGTTCGTACGCATCGGCGAGGCGCGCGAAACTCTCCAGCACGGCGCCCATCCGGCTGTCGCGCCTTGCCATGTAATCGGCGGCGGTCAGGCTGTCGGCGACCTTGCCCTGCACCACCACCTGCGCTGTCCGGTCCGATTCCGGCTTGAGGAGAATCGGGTTGAAGTCTACTTCCGGTTCCAGGCCCGCCGCCCGGGCCTGCAACGCCTGGGCGCGCCCGATCTCGCCGCCCGCGCAGGCTGCGGCGTTGTTCGACATGTTCTGGGGCTTGAACGGCGCCACCGCGATGCCGCGCCGGCGGGCGATGCGGCACAGGGCGGCGACGATCAGCGACTTGCCGACATCGGAGCCGGTGCCCTGGATCATCAGTGCCCTGGCCGGCATCGCTCAGCAGTCTCCCGCCGCCCGCGCCCCCGCGCCCGGGTTGCCGGCTCGGAACGCGCGGGAAAGTACGGCGGTTCCCTGGGTATCGGCGTCGCGGACTTCGGCGTGGAAACTCACAGCGGCCCTTCTATTTCCACCCGGGTGCCGTCGACGCGCCCGTGCACGCCGTAGATCTCTGCAAGCCGGGCCGCGTTCAGGGTGCGGGCGGGCGGTCCGTCGGCAACGATGCGCCCGTCCTTCATCCAGATGAGGCGGCTTGCGTAGCGCGCGGCCAGCATGACGTCGTGCAGCACCACCAGTGCGCCGCCGCCGGCGTCCACGAAAGCCCGGATCAGGTCCATGACCCGGAACTGGTGGTACGGGTCCAGTTCCGCCACCGGTTCGTCGGCGATCAGCAGCGGCGCTTCGGC
>JAPOON010000122.1 GCA_026713405.1 Gammaproteobacteria bacterium | reverse complement strand
GGGCGCCGTCCAGGGTGGCTGGCTGTTGAACGGAACGAAGCTGTGGACCTCCGGCGCGCATCGCAACCACTGCATGATTGCGCTGGTTCGCCCGGAACCGCGGGGCGAAAACCGCCACGCGGGGTTGTCCCAGTTCATCGTCGATCTGAAAGGCTCCGGAATCGAGGTGCGGCCCATCAGGAACATGGCCGGCGACGAAGACTTCAACGAAGTGGTCTTCACCGATGCCTTTGTCCCCTCGGAGAACCTGGTCGGGGAGCCGGGCAACGGCTGGGAACAGGTGACCTCGGAACTCGGCTATGAACGCAGCGGCCCGGAGCGCTACCTGTCCGCGTTCCGAGTGTTCGTGGAGTTCGTGAGGGCCTGCGGGACCTCGCCCGGCCCGTCCCAGGCGGCGGCAATCGGCCGCATTGCCGGCCACCTCATGACGCTCAGGCGCATGTCGATGTCGGTGGCCGGCATGCTGGAGAGCGGCAAGTCGCCGAACGTGGAAGCGGCGCTTGTCAAGGAACTGGGCAACAACTTCGAGAAGCTGCTGCCGGAAATCGCCCGCCTGGCCCTGCCGCCGGACGTGGATGCGGCCGGTTTTCGGGAGACGTACGCGGACACCCTGCTGCTGTCGCCCTCGTTTACGCTGCGGGGCGGGACGCGTGAGATCCTGCGGGGAGTCATTGCGCGCGGGCTGGGGTTGCGCTGATGGCCGATGCGTTGATTGTCGACAGCGCCGCGAAGATTTTCGCGGATTCCTGCAACAAGACGGTGCTGGAAGCAGCCGAGAAGGGAGAGTTTCCCGCGGCTCTGTGGGATGCGGTGCGCAAGAACGGCTTCCATCTGCTTGCGTTGCCGGACAGCGGTGCCGGGCTCGAGGACCTGTTTGCGGTGCTGCGCGCTGCGGGCAGCCAGGCGCTGCCCGTGCCGCTGGCCGAGGCGCTGCTGGCCAACCGCTGGCTGGGCAACCGGGGCGATGAACTGGTTTCGGTCGGCCTGGCGGCGAACGGTGGCGCCTTCAGCGAGGTGCCCTGGGGCCGTCACGCTGCCCGGGTGCTGGGCATTACGGCAGCGAACGAACTGTTCGCCGGGTACCCGGTGTCGGTTGCAGAGGGGGCGAACATGGCCGGCGAGGCGCGGGATGCCGTCGCCGTGCGGGATGTCGTGGCGGTGGAAACGGACGAGCCTGCCTACGCGATGCTCGCTTTGTCGCGGGTCGCGGCCAGCGCCGGCGCCCTGGAACGCGTGCTCGAAATGGGCTTGCGGTATGCCGGCGAGCGGGAGCAGTTCGGTCGCCCCATCGCCCGCTTCCAGGCCGTTCAACACAACCTGGCCGTGGCTGCCGCCGAAGTCGCCGCCGCGGTTCGCGCAACCGATGCAGCAATCGATGCCAGTGGCGAAGAGCGGTTCGAAGTCGAGGTCGCCGCCGCCAAGAGCCGGGTCGGCGAAGCTGCCGGCATCGTGGCGGAGGCCGTGCACCAGGTTCACGGCGCCATGGGGTTCACCTACGAGCACGAACTGCACCATTTCACGCGCCGCCTGTGGGCCTGGCGGGAAGAGTTCGGCGGCGAGGTGTACTGGCAGACGCGGCTGGGCGAGCGGGTCGCCGCGCTGGGTGCCGACGCGGTCTGGGACTTCGTCGCTACGTCAAGGTGACCCGGTCATCCGTCGAAATCCCGAACTGGCCGGATCCCCCGCTGCCGGTCGCCGTCAGCGAGTGCCTGACGGGCGCCGCCGTACGCTACGACGGCAGCGATGCCCGGTCATCGTTTCCCCATGAGGCGCTGGACGGGGTGATTACCTGTGTGCCGATCTGCCCGGAAGTGGGTATCGGCATGGGTGTCCCGCGGGCGCCGATACAACTGGTGGGCGACCCGGACCGTCCCCGGGTGCTGGGCGTGGAGGATCCGGGCGTCGATGTGACGTCGAAACTCGAGGCCTATGCCCGCTCCCGCTCCCGGCAGCTTCGCAGGGTGTACGGCTACATATTCATGGAGCGGTCGCCAAGCTGCGGGTTGCATTCCGTCCCGGTGCACGGCACCGACGGTGGCGAACCCGTTCACGCCACCGGCCGCGGCGCCTATGCGCGGGAGGTATCCGTCCGGCATCCCCGGCTGCCTGTGGAGGAGAACGGACGCCTGTTCGAAGCGGCGATTCGCGAGAGCTTCCTCGCCAGGGTTTTCGCCTATGCCCACTGGCGACGACTGTGCGAGGGCGGCTTGACGCCAGCCCGCCTGATGGAATTTCACAGCCGCTACAAGTACCTGCTCATGGCTCACAGCATTCGGCACTACGGGCAGGCCGGCCGAATTCTGGGCAATGCGGACGAAGACGCATTGCGGTCGAAACCGGACAGTCCTTCCACGAAAGGCGAAGATGCCGCGTTGTGCGCAAGGAGCGATCGCTACCTGAAGTGCCTTCTGGAGGGATTGAGCAAGCCGGCTACCCGGGGCGGACATGCCAACGTGCTGTCCCACCTGCAGGGCTACCTGAGCCGGGTTCTGGACGGCGGCACGCGGCGTCGGCTAACGGAAGTAATCGAGAAGTATCGCGGGGGCGGCGTGCCGCTCAGGGAGCCGCGCGAAATGCTTTTGCGCCGCCTGGCGCATCATCCGGATCAGTATTTGGACAAACAGGTGTACCTTCGGCCGCCATGGGCCTCGGAGGCAGCTTCGGTCGGGAGGAACTGATCGGGCTTTCCTTGCGCGCGAAAGGCGCGCAATTGGTTGAACAGGCGCCTGTGGCTGTACCGGGAGGTTCTGGCATTGCCGATGCGCGAGACCTGCACATGGCCGTCTAACGTCAATCCGAATTTGTCGACTGCGGTTGTGGCGTTGGTGCTGGCACCGGCTTCAGCGTGGCATGCGCCGCCACCGCAAAACCCCATCAGCAACGCGAACGCCACCGGGGGCCACCCGATTGTGACGGGAGACTTCCCGACAAATGCCGTGTTCTCAGCCATACCCCACCCTTATTGCACGTCCTCATCGTTGCTGCACAGACCCTGCGGCTTCCGACGAGTACTGACCCGATGCCGTTACCCACACCCGAGCGGCTGTGGTCGGATGCGCGGTTTCCTCGAATGATGCCTGACCGCCAAAGGGAACCCCTTGCGGAAAAAGGAACCATTTCTTGCCAAATCGGGCACTACCAGCAGGGATGACGCCGTGACGATGCCGAATTCATCGACGTTGCCCGCCATCTGCTTGGCTCGCCGGCCAAGCGAAGGCAACATTGTCGTTCTGACGTTTCGGAGGTGTAGATGTTCATTGCAATGAACCGATTCAAGATCGCCCGCGGCTTCGAGGAAGGATTCGAGCGGGTCTGGCGGCAGCGGGATTCCTACCTGTCGGAAGTACCTGGCTTCAAGTCCTTTTCGCTGCTCAAGGGGCCGGCGCGCGACGACCACGTGCTGTATGCCTCCCACTCCATCTGGGAGTCCGGCGCAGCCTTCGAAGCCTGGACCGAGTCGGAGAGTTTCCGCAAGGCGCATGCCCAGGCGAGCGCACCCAAGGGCACCTATCTGGGGCATCCGGAACTGGAGTTGTTCGAAGCGGTTCTGTGACGCGTGGCGGGTTCCGCCCGCCACGCTGTGTCTCCTGCCCGAGAATCAGGGCCAGGGCTGCACTCGGTTACTGTCTTTTCGTGGGGCTGAGGCAATGCCTCGTCCGCGATCCTGTCCGGACATCGGTGGCGACGAAAGTGTTGCGGTGTCTTCGGATGCGGCGATCGTCCGAAGGTCAGGTCTCGTCGGAGTAAATCACCTCATCGACCTCGAACTGAAGTGGGTTCCGTCCCTGCATCGAGTGCAACAGGGCGGCCTGGTTATCGGGAAGGGGGATGTGCGTGGCATCGGCGCGAGACTGGTTCCAGGTGGGGTCGACGGCCCGCCAGGCACCGTTCACCGAAACTTCGTTCCAGGCGTGGAACGCCAGTGACGCCTCGGCGCCATCGCTGTAAGCCAGCCCCATCACCGTCCTTGCGGGCAGGCCGGCAGAGCGCGCCAGGGCGGTCAACAGGTTCGCGAACTCGGTACAGTCGCCGCTGCGCTCGGTGATGGTTTCCAGTACGGTCCGCTGCGGCCCCCGCGGTCGGTAGGCGATGTATTCATGGACGAAGTCGACCAGGTGGGCCAGCCGTTCTTCCGGGTTCTCGCTGTCGCCGACCGCCTGCCGGGACAGGCGCGCCACCTGGGGGTGGGAAGTGGGGTAGCTCAAGGTTTCCGCAAGTGCGGAGGAAGGGTTGTCACGGCGTGAGACGGGGTTGGCAGACGATTCCAGAATCCAGCCGCCCCGGCCGCGGCGGGCTTGCGGCCAGATACGGCTCAAGTCGGGTTCCCGGCCGCCGGACAGGCGCAGGCGTTCGATTTCTTGCGGGTTTTCCAGGCGCCGGTCTAGGGGAATGTGAAAGTCGGTGAGGTGCAGTGGCGTGCGGGCGGCAAGGGCATCGCCACGGGTTGCCCGCCTCGCGACGACGATCCCCG
>JAPOON010000121.1 GCA_026713405.1 Gammaproteobacteria bacterium | reverse complement strand
CGACTTCGACGCCATCTCCTACTACTCCGCCCCGAGGAGCATGGAGGGCGGCCCGCAGTCCCTGGAGGAAGTAGACCCGGAGCTGCTGCGAACCTACGAAAAGCTGGGAATACCGCTGCACGAGCAGGAGATGCTTGCCGGTGTTGCCCGGGCCGAGCCGCGCGTGGCCGTGGACGCCGTCTTCGACAGCGTATCGATCACCACCACGTTCAAGGACAAGCTCAAGGAAGCCGGCGTCATCTTCTGCCCCATCTCCGAGGCCGTGCACAGCCACCCCGAACTGGTGAAGAAATACCTCGGTTCCGTCGTGCCCCGTGGCGACAACTTCTATGCCGCCCTGAACTCGGCCGTGTTCAGCGACGGTTCGTTCGTCTACGTGCCCAGGGGCGTGCGCTGCCCCATGGAGCTGTCCACCTACTTCAGGATCAATCAGCAGAATACCGGGCAGTTCGAGCGCACCCTGATCATTGCCGACGAGGGCGCCTACGTCAGTTACCTGGAAGGCTGCACCGCGCCCATGCGCGACGACAACCAGTTGCACGCGGCGGTGGTTGAGCTTGTGGCCCTGGCCGATGCGGAAATCAAGTATTCAACGGTACAGAACTGGTATCCGGGCGATGCGAACGGCAAGGGCGGCATCTACAACTTCGTCACCAAGCGCGGCGCCTGCCGGGGCGCCCGCTCCAAGATTTCCTGGACCCAGGTGGAAACGGGCTCCGCCATCACCTGGAAATACCCCAGCGTGGTGCTGCGCGGCGACCACAGCGTCGGGGAGTTCTACTCGGTGGCGCTGACCAACAACTACCAGCAGGCCGATACCGGCACCAAGATGATCCACCTCGGAAGGGGTACGAAGAGCACCATCATTTCCAAGGGCATCAGCGCCGGGAAGAGCCAGAACAGCTACCGGGGCCTGGTGCGCACCTCACCCGCCGCCGGGGATGCCCGCAACTACACCCAGTGCGACTCGCTGCTGATCGGCGAGAGCTGCGGGGCGCACACCTTCCCCTACATCGAGAATCGCTCGGCCAGCGCCATCGTCGAGCACGAGGCGACCACTTCCAAGGTCAGCGACGACCAGTTGTTCCTGTGCCGGCAACGGGGCATCGACCCGGAGAAGGCGGTGAGCATGATCGTCAACGGTTTCTGCAAGGAAGTTTTCCGGCAACTGCCCATGGAATTCGCCGTCGAGGCCGGCAAGCTGCTCGAGGTCTCCCTGGAAGGAGCCGTCGGATGAAACTGCTCGAAATCGATGACCTGCGCGCGCGGGTGGATGACAAGCCGATCCTCAAGGGCCTCAGCCTGTCCATGAATGCCGGCGAGGTGCACGCGATGATGGGGCCGAACGGGTCCGGCAAGAGCACGCTGGCCAATGTGCTGGCGGGCCATCCGGGTTACGAGATCACCGGCGGCAGCATCCGGTTCCGCGGCCTCGACCTGACCGGGCTGGAGCCGGAAGAGCGCGCCCATGCCGGCGTATTCATGGCATTCCAGCATCCCGTGGAGATCCCCGGCGTCACCAACATGGAGTTCCTCAAGGCAGCCAACGACAGCCGCCTGGCAGCCCACGACCAGCAGCCGCTGTCTGCGCTGGAATTCATGAAGAAAGTTCGAAACCTGGCACAAGGCCTTGATCTGGATGCAGAATTCATGAAGCGAGGCGTGAATGAGGGTTTCAGCGGCGGAGAGAAGAAACGCAACGAGATGCTGCAACTCCTGCTGCTCGAGCCGAAGCTGGCCGTTCTCGACGAGACGGATTCGGGCCTCGACATCGATGCGCTGCGCACCGTCGCCGACGGCGTCAACCGCTTTCACGACGACAGCAACGGGGTGCTGCTGATCACCCACTACCAGCGGTTGCTGAACTACGTGGTTCCCGACCATGTGCACGTGCTGGCCGACGGCAGAATCGTCGAGTCCGGCGACGGCAATCTCGCCCATGCCCTCGAAGAACGGGGCTACGCATGGCTGCGGGAGGAACGGGACGCTGTCCCGTCCCGGCGCGCGAACTTGAACCATGCGTAACCATGGTCCTTTCATGGAACAAATTCTCCAACCCACTTTACTAGCTTCTATTCAACAGTCACCAGCACCGGGCAGCCTCTTCGTATACGGCGCGACGGGTTCGGGTTTCGCATGAGAGATCTGGACACCCTGGGCGAGCCGCCGGGCTGGCTTGCCGCCGACACCGTCGCGCGCTCGCGGGCGGCGCTCGAGAGCGGTCTGGCACGGGAAACCTGGAAGTACTCTTCCCTGACGAAGACGCTGCGCATGCTGATCGGGGCGCCCAATGCCGGCCGTGCGCCGCTGACCGATGTGCCCGACGGCGTGTCCATCGCCCGGTTCAGCACCCTGGCCGCGCCGCCTGCCCTCGCGCTGGGCATCGAACGATATCCCCTGGCGGGCATAACCGCTGCGCTGGCCGCGGAAGGCTGGCTCATAGACATACAGGATTCGCCCGGCCGGCCCCTGTTGCTTGACTGTGAAACCGGCATCAATGCGCCGACGATCCTGCGCGTGCATCGGGGCTGCCAGGTTGAGGTCCGGGAATCCGGCTCCGGGGGCGGCGTCCGGGCAGCAGTGAGATTGCTGCAGGCAGCCCCCGACAGTTCCGTACGCTGGGCTCAGGCGGAGCTTGCCGACGATGCCGAGCAGTGGTGGCTGCTCAACGCGCAACTCGAGGCCAACGCCAGCCTGGAACTGCACCAGCACGCCACGGGCGCCCGCTTTCGGCGCCTGGACACCCACGTGACGCTCGAAGGCGCAGGCTCGAACTGTGCGGCCACCGGCGCCGGCGTCGTCGGCCCCGGCGAGCACCTCGACCGCCAACACGTTGTCGAACACATCGGCAGGAACACCTTCAGCAGGACTCGATTGCACAACCTGGCCAGGGGCAAGAGCCGCTGCTCCTTCAACGGACGCATCCACATTCACCCCGGAGCCTCCGGCGCGGACGCAGACCTGTCCAACAAGAACCTGGCGCTGGACACCGAAACCGAAATCAACACCAAACCCGAACTCGAAATCTATACCGACGATGTGCGCTGCGCCCATGGCGCCACGGTGGGGCAGATCGACAAGAACGCCCTCTTCTACTTGCGAAGCCGCGGATTGCCGGAACTTCTCGCGCGCCGGCTGCTCTCAATCGGCTTTCTGGCCGAGTGCATCCGGGGGCCAATGGCCGATGGGGTTCTGACGGCGTTTCTCGCCCGCTTCGACGATGCAAGTTCGCCGGCACCGGTAGAGGCACCCGGGGAGAGTGCCCGGGCATGACCGCCAAATCCGTATCCGCAGGGTCCCCAGCAGGCCGCCCCAACGGCCACCGTGCCGGTCAATTTGACATCAGCGGCGACTTTCCCATTCTCGATCGCCAGGTGAACGGACAGCCGCTGGTCTACCTGGACAACGCCGCCACCACCCAGAAACCCCGCCAGGTGCTCGAGGCCATCCGCGGCTATTACGAGGGGTTCAACTCCAACGTTCACCGGGCGGCACACGCCATGGCCGATGAAGCCACCGCCGCCTTCGAGGGCGCCCGCGAGAAGGTGCGTGCGTTTGTCGGCGCCGCCGACAGCCGCGAGATCATCTTTACCCGGGGCACCACCGAGGCGATCAACCTGGTCGCGCAGTGCATGACCGAAACGATCGGGCCGGGCGATGAAATCCTGATCACGGAAATGGAGCATCACTCGAACATCGTCCCCTGGCAGATGCTGTGTCGGCGCACCGGCGCCAAACTCATCGCCTGCCGGGTTACGGAGGCCGGCGAGATCGACCTCGAAGACTTTCACGCCAGGCTGGGCCCCAGCACCCGGCTGCTGGCGGTGGCCCATGTCAGCAACGCGCTGGGCACCGTCAACCCGGTCGGCGACCTCATCAGCGCCGCACACCGGTTCGGGGCCCGGGTGCTGATCGACGGCCCCCAGGCCGTTCTGCACGTTCCCGTCGACGTTCAGCAACTCGGCTGCGACTTCTACGCTTTCTCCGGGCACAAGATGTTCGGCCCCACCGGCATCGGCGCGCTCTACGGCAAGGCGGAACTGCTGGATGCCCTCCCCCCCTGGCAGGGCGGCGGCGAAATGATCGAACGGGTTACCATCGAGCGGACCGATTACAACCAACTGCCGTACAAGTTCGAGGCGGGTACGCCGAACATTGCCGGAGCGGTGGGCCTGGGCGCCGCCGTCGACTACCTCGGCTCGCTGCCGCGCGCGGAGTTGCTGGCCCGGGAGGAGTCACTGGTGAAGGCGACGGTCAACCGGCTGAAGCAGTTGCCCGGCGTGCGTCTCGTCGGCGAACCTGCACAACGGCTTTCCGTGGTTTCCTTCCTGGTCGACTCCGGCCACCCGCACGATTTCGGCACCCTGCTCGACCAGCAGGGCATTGCAGTGCGTACCGGCCATCACTGCGCGATGCCGCTCATGGACCGCCTCGGCATCCCCGGCACCATCCGGGCATCGTTCAGCCTGTATAATTCCCCATCCGACGTCGAGCGCCTGGTCGCCGGCGTCGAGAAGGCCATGGACTTCATCTGAGGCAAGCGCCCTGAGGCAAACGGCATGAGCGTTGCGACATTCGATCCCACCCGCATCTCCGTTACGGATGCGGCAGCCGCCCACATCCACGAGCAGGTGGCCCGTTCCGGGCGTCACCACCTGCGCCTGGGCGTCAAGGAAAGCGGCTGCAACGGGTTCATGTACGTGCTCGACTACATCGATGCGCCTGCCGATGACGACCGGGCCTTTCCAGTCAACGCGGATGTGTCGGTCTACGTAAGCGAAGGGGACCTGCCCATGG
>JAPOON010000120.1 GCA_026713405.1 Gammaproteobacteria bacterium | reverse complement strand
CTCTTCCGATCTAGACCAGGAAGTAGTCCCCCCCCCTGTGCCGGCACACGAATGAGTCCGCATCGCCAACCACCTCCACCTTCAGGTCCCAGAGCTCGAATTCATCGTTCATTTGTCGCCTTCCGCCGCAACCACCCGCCAATGGTACAGTGACCGGGTCGCGGAGCCGCCGGAAACGAGCATGACCGACCTGACTGCAGCACAGACCGTCGCCGCCTTCCTGACACCGACCGCGGTCTTTGCCATTCTTCTCGCTCTGCACGCGATCATTCCGGCCCGTCACGTCGACGGCTACGCGCATCCGAGCATTGCCGGGGCGGTTGACCGGTATCGACTCAACGGTCTCGCCGTCTTCGTCGTCGCGCTCGTCATCTGGTGGCTGGAGCTGACCCTTGCGCCCCTCGGCTGGCTCTGGGTGGCGAAGTGGCACGTCATTGCCGGGGGCCTGGCCTTGAGTGTCGTCCTGAGCGCCTGGGTTGTCACCAGCGCTCCTGCGGACGACCGTGGCACGCTGGTGCAGTGGATGGAAGGCCGTTCCCGTACCGTCCGGTTTCGCGGCGACATCGAGGCGAAGATGTTCCTCTATGTCTTCGGGGCCGCGCTGCTCGGGCTGAACGCCGTCTCGAGCGCCGCATACCACGTCGGCCAGCACCCTGAAGCCGTGAACCCGGGCCTGTTGCTGCACACGGCCATGTGGGTGTGGTTCGTGGTGGACTACTTCTGTTTCGAGCGCGCGCAGCTCTACACGTTCGACATTGTCGAGGAACGGCTCGGGTTCAAGCTTGTCTTCGGCTGCATCGTCGTCTATCCCTGCGTGTATCCGGTCGCGCTCTGGGGGTTGGCCGGCCTGCCGGGCCCCGACATCGATCCGGCGTGGCAGCCATTGTGGCTGGGGGGCGCCGCGGCGGTGTTTCTCGTTGGCTGGGTGATCACGCGCGGCGCCAACCTGCAGAAGTACACCTTCAAGCGTTTCCCCGAGCGTGCATTTCTCGGGTTCATGCGGCCGGCCACCCTGACGGACGGGAAGCGCACGATCCTGTGCAGCGGATTCTGGGGCAAGGCCCGGCACCTGAACTACACGGGCGATATCCTGGAGGCGCTCGGGATGGCGCTGGCGCTCGGGTATTTCACCAGCCCGTGGGCCTGGGTGTTCTTCGTCTATCTGACGGTCTTCTTCATCTCGCGCGAGCGCATCGACGACGGGCGCTGCGCCGGCAAGTACGGCGACCTCTGGAGCGAGTACAGGGGGAAAGCCCGGTATCGCCTGGTGCCTGGGGTGTACTGACCTGACAGGGCCCAACCCGCAAATTGCAGTGCACCTCTGCTCGGCGCAATGCAACTTTCGGGTTAAAGGTACAGCACGGACAACGCCCAGGTCAGCGTAATCAGCATCAACACGATCAGCGGCACGCCGACCTTCACGAAATCCAGGAAGCGGTAGTTGCCGGCGCTCATGACCAGCAGATTGGTCTGGTAGGCCATCGGTGTTGCATAGCTCAGATTGGCGCCGAACAGCACGGCGAGCACGAAGGGTTCCGGTGGCAGGCCGAGCTGGTGGGCGATGCCTATGGCGATGGGTGTGCCGATCACCGCGGCGGCGTTGTTGGAGACGATGTTGGTCAGGATCGCCAGCAGCAGCATCAGCCCACCCACGATCATCGTCGGGCTGGCGCCGTGCATCGCGAACAGGAACAGCTCCGTTATGTACTGGGTGGCGCCGGTCTCGGTCAGGGCGCGCCCGAGGGCGAGGCTTGCGACCACCACGAAGAACACCGAGGGGCTGATGGCTCTCAGGCCCTCGGAGACGTTCAGGCAGCGGGTCAGCAGCATCACCGCCACGCCGGCGACGGCGCTGACGGCGATGGGCAGGATGCCGGTAGCCGCCAGCACGATGACCATGGCAATGATGGCCAACGCGATCGGCGCCTTGCGCGTGCCTGGCAGAGCGATACTGGCGTCAAGGACCAGAAACTCCGTGCTCCGCTTCGCGGCCTGGATCCGATCGTGATCGCCCTGCACCAGGAGTACGTCTCCCGGGCGCAGGTTTACGTCCTCGATGTCCCGCTGCGACTTCCAGATGGCCCGTCCCGCGCGGTGCAGGGCCAGTGGCATCAACTTGAAGCGGTCGATGAAGCGGGCGAAACGGAGGTTGGCGCGATCGAGCGGTGACCCGTACACCACGGCAATCTCGGCGAGCATCTGGTTGTCGGCGAGGAACGGCTGCGCTTCGTCTTTCGACTGGCCCGGGCCGCGCAGGGTCGCCTTAAGCCGCTCCTCGTAGGCTTTCAGTCGCTGCGGGGTGTCGATGACGCGCAGCCGGTCGCCGCGCCTCAGTGTGACATCCGGAAGGGGCACGATGTAGGTGTTGCCGCGGCGGATGCTCCGGACGCGCATGTCGCCTTCCGTCATGGCCATTGCCTCGGCCAGGGTGCGGCCGATGGTCGGCGAGTCGTCGTTGAGGTGCAGCCGCGCTTCGAACAGGCGGTGTGACGGATCCGTGAGCGTGATTTCCCGTTTCGGCAGCAGGCGCGGGGCGATCAACCAGAGATACAGGATCGCCACGCCCGCGGCGATGGCCGCGGGATACAGGAAGTCGAACATGGCGAAGCGGCGCATGCCCAGGTCAGCGGCGACGCTCACCACCAGCAGGTTCGTGGATGTGCCGATGGTGGTGCCCATGCCGCCGATCAGGGTGGCGAGGCCCATGGGCATCAGCACGCCGCTGGGCGAAGTGGCGGTGCGCGCGCACACGCTGATGAGTATGGGCAGCAGCAGCACGACGATCGGAGTGTTGTTGATGACCGCGGATAGCGCCGCCGCCACCACCAGGGTGACCGCGAACGACAGGTAGGGAAGCTTGCCCCAGAAGCGGCTCAACAGCCGGCCGACCGGTTCCAGCGCGCCGGTGCGAATGAGCCCCTGGCCCAGCACCATCAAGGCGCAGACGGCAATCAGCGCCTCGTGTCCGAAGCCGGAGAAGAGTTCCACGGTGCGGAACCCCTCGAACGGAAACAGCGAGAAACCCAGTGCCAGCACGGCGAGCAGCCCGAGACTCGTCACCTCCAGGCGCGCCCGGTCACGGCTGAACAGCGCCAGCGCCACCACCGTCGTGAGCATGGCGGCCAATGCATGCATGTTGGGGACTTCAGGCATGGCCAACTCTCCCGGGTAAAGGGCGGCGTCCTCGAAGGTGCCGGCGAAGTCTAACCCCATTTCCGCCCGAACGCGCCTGGTAATCAAGGCTCGGAATCGGCTCCGGGGATAGCCGAAAACTCTTTGCCCGGCGCTCGCCGTTTCACTATCATTGCCGCCCATGCAAGTTCAGGCACGAGCCTTTTTCACCACGACGACCACGCTCACTGTCAGCGAGGGCCGCTTGCGTGCGTGATCTGCAAGCGGCCTGAACGGGGCCGCCGCGGAATCGAACCCCGGAAGGCGGCGGCCACCGGGGTTTTTTCATTCCGGGCAGGGTAAAAGGTCAAAGAAGAGGAACTTCGATGGTCCCCTTGGAACACAGCGGCGAAGCGCCGATTGATGAAATCTACAGAATTCCCCACAAACCCGGCCCCCTCTTTGTGTCACGCCGCGGGGCGCCGCGGCGGGGGGGGGGGGGGGGGCGGGGGGCGTGTTCTTGGCGTGCTCG
>JAPOON010000119.1 GCA_026713405.1 Gammaproteobacteria bacterium | reverse complement strand
GCTAGTGCAGGGTGCGGCCGGAGAGCAATATGAATGATATGGGAAGGCGCGGCAACACCGCAGTGGCGCGCCGAGGGAGCTCCCGAAGGGCGCGCCGCACGGGGCCTGTGGCAGCGTTCCGCCCCTTGGCAATGGGTTGGGCCATTCCCGGCAGGTCGTGCCTTGCCACAGGCCCCGTGCGGCACGCTGAAATGCAAGAAACTTATGGGACAGGGCACTAGCCCTGCTCTACGTCGGCGCAATTACCGGCACCAGCGTCGACGGCCTCGACCTGGCCCTGGTCGACATCGACAACGACTCCACCAGTCTGCTCACGCACGAGACCCGGCCTCTGCCCGACGTCCTGCGCAATGAGCTGATTCGGCTCGGTCAGGCCCGCGACGACAGCCTGGACCGGATCGGCCATGCGGATACCGACCTCGGCAGATTTATCGGCGAATCCATCGCACGCTTCCTCAGCGGATTGAACCTCTCCGATGGAGAGCCGCGGGCCATCGGCAGCCATGGTCAAACGGTCAGGCACCGGCCCCACGGCCCGTCACCGTTCACGATGCAGATCGGCGACCCGAGCCTGATCGCCGAAATCACCGGCATAACGACCGTGGCCGACTTCCGACGGCGCGACATGGCAGCCGGCGGCGAGGCTGCTCCCCTGGTACCGCCCTTCCATGCAAGAATTTTCGCCAGTGGTTCCGAACGCCGGGCGGTGCTCAATATCGGCGGCATCGGCAACGTCACTGCGCTGGACCCGTTGGGCGGATTCGACACCGGGCCCGGCAACGCCCTGCTCGATGCCTGGTGCGCCGAGCACACCGGCCGTCCCTTCGATACGGGCGGCGCCTGGGCGTCCGGCGGGCGCATGGTGCCGGGACTGCTGAATGCGCTGCTGGCGGACCCCTACCTGCAACGAACGCCTCCGAAGAGCACCGGCAAGGAACACTACAATCTGGACTGGCTCCGCTCCTTGCTCGACCCCGGCCTGGAACCCCGGGATGTCCAGCGCACGCTGGCGGAATTCACTGTCCGCACAATCGTCGATGCCCTGGACCGTTGGGTGCCCACCGTGCAACGCCTTCTCGTCTGCGGAGGAGGCCGCTTGAACCGCTTTCTGATGCAACGCCTGACCGAGCTCTCAGGCGCGGCCGTGCAATCGACCGACGAATTCGGGTGGAACGGCGACGCCATCGAGGCAGCCGCTTTCGCCTGGCTGGCTCACCAACGGCTGATTGGGGAACCCGGAAACGTACCGGAGGTTACAGGAGCCAGAGGCCCGCGAGTTCTCGGAGCTGTCTACGCAGCCTGAATCTCTGCGTCGCCGCCGGTGGGGCGGGGTCAGGGCCGGACCATCGCTTCGGCGGGTGGACGCGCGGCGAGACGGGAGAACGGCTCAGATCGCGAAGGAGTTTCCGCAGCCGCAGGTGGAAGCGGCATTCGGATTGCTGACAACAAACTGGGCGCCCTGCAGGTCTTCCTGGTAGTCGACCACGGACCCGGACAGGTACGGGTAACTGAGACTGTCCACGACCATCGTGATGCCGTCGCGCTCCACGACCGCATCGTCGTCGGCAACGGCCTCATCGAAGGTGAACCCGTACGAAAACCCACTGCAGCCCCCACCCGTGACGAACACCCGCAGCTTGAGGTCGTCTCCTTCCTCCTCGATGAGCTGCCGCACCTTCGTTGCGGCGCGCTCCGACAATGCGATCTCAACCTGCCAGGACATAAGCTGCTGTTCCGTCGAACCCGCGCCAATTATACAGGGCGATTCCGTTCAACCCATCGAGCCGTCGTCATCTCGCGCGCCGACCGGCAGGGGATGCACGTTCGCGGCCGTCTGCTCCTCGGGCACCATTCGGCCGTCGATGACGGCCCCGTTCTGGACTTCGACAAGCCTGTAGTGGATGTCGCCGCGAACCCGGGCGGTACTGGCCAATTCCAGTCGCACATCCGCATGAACATCTCCTTCTACGGTGCCGCCAATGACCACGTTGGGCACGCGAATCTCGCCCTTTACCAGGCCCTCCGCGCTGATCACCAGGGTGCCCTGCGACTCGTTTCCAGCCTCGATGTCGCCGTTCACCGAGCCGTTCACGTAAAGTTCACCCGCAAACCGGAGGTGGCCGTCCACGGATGCATCGGCAGCGATGAGCGTGACGTTCTTGTCCGCTTTCGACTTCATCATTATCTTTCTCCGTCCCTTCATCGGGACCGCTCATGGTACCCCATGTCGGCGGTGGCGGCCCGGCTGGCAAGCCCGTCAGGGCGTGTCGGGCCAGTTGAACGTGCGCTCGACCCTGGCGGTATCGGCTCCACGGGGAAACAATCTCACCGTTACGCGCAACGGGCGAAATCCTTCCGGCAGGGTCAGCGAACCGGTCAGTCGCTGGAAGTAGCGGAACCTGTACTCGAGCGGATAGGAGTCCGCATCGGAAATTTCCGGCAAGGACAGATGCTGCTCGCTGTCTCCGGTGAGGCCCGACACTTCGACCCGGGCGGCGCCCCTGACCCAGTCGCCCTTTTCCGTCGGTCGGGTCAACAGCAACCGGTAGCGGAAGGTGCGGGAATCCTCCAGGCGGGATAGTTCAAAGTCGGCGACATCGAGCGCCTGGCCGGTAGAGGGTGTATCCATCACTCGACGATAGAATCCGAGTTGTTCCCGCAACTCCCGGGCGGTCCCGCGCAGTTCGGTCATCTCCTCGCGCTGGATCGCAAGCGCCTGTCGGTCGACTTCACGGGCGAGATCGGCATCCGCCAGTCGACGGCCCGCATCCTCGAGTTCGAGTTCAAGCGCCTTGATCCGTCCGCCGAGCAGATCGAGATGCTCCCGTTCGAACTCCGATTGACGCATGCCCCACAGATACCCCGCAAAGGCAGCCGCCCCTATTGTCACGGTCAGACCCGACAGGATCAGCGTCCGCCCCCGGGGCGTCCACGGCACCACCATCATGCGCCGATGCGCTGCAGACCTGTCGCGGCCAAATACCATGCCAGCCCAATCGCTCGCTGAAACTAACGGGGCGATGCCCCAGCCCGACGAGAAAACAGTGACCGGGAGGGAAGTTGACTCATTTGACGACCTTTTCCGCGAATTAGACATCTAGAACAGGACAGCGACTATATCAGCCGCTGCTTTCCCCCACTCTCCAGGGTGTTCCAATCTCCAAGTGGCTGTAAACTGCGGCGCCGGCGTTCTCGAGGCGAATGAATGACCGAATACGTTGCGTTTTCCACGGGCTACCTTTGGATAAAGGCGGCGCACCTGATTGCCATGGTGTGCTGGTTCGCGGGCCTCTTCTATTTGCCTCGCCTGTTCATCTACCATGGGGCCGCGACCGACACGGTCAGCCGCGAGCGCTTTGCCGTCATGGAATCCAGGCTTTACCGGATCATCATGAATCCCGCCATGATCGCCACTCTGGCGTTCGGAATCTGGGCCCTCGTGGAGACCTGGCAGGTGTACGGGACGGCGGCCTGGCTCTGGTCCAAAGTCGCCCTGGTTGTTCTGCTCGTCGGCTATCACCACTACTGCATCCGAATCATGCGCACGCTGGCCGACGGCGGCCAGGCTCCCGGCGACAGATTCCTGCGCCTGTTCAACGAAATACCCACCGCGGTACTCATCGCCGTCATCGTTCTCGCGGTTGTGAAACCGTTCTAGCCAACCATGGACCGCAGCAAATCCAAGGCCCTGTTCGCCCGCGCATCGCGTTCGATACCGGGCGGTGTCAACTCTCCCGTCCGGGCATTCAAGGGCGTGGGCGGTCATCCGGTCTTCTTCGAATCCGGCGACGGCGTCTACCTGAATGATGTCGACGGCAATACCTACATCGACTATGTCGCTTCCTGGGGGCCGATGCTGCTCGGACACCGCCACGGAGGCGTTGTCGAGGCGGTCAGGGCGCAGGCAGGCCGCGCACTCGGATTCGGCGCTCCGACCGAGCAGGAGACCGAACTGGCGGAACTGGTCGTTTCCATGGTGCCGGGCATCGACAAAGTCCGGCTCGTCAACTCCGGAACCGAGGCGACGATGTCCGCAATTCGGCTCGCCAGGGGGTTCACCGGACGCGATCTCATCATCAAGTTCGATGGTTGCTACCACGGCCACTCGGACTCCCTGCTGGTCAAGGCAGGGTCCGGGCTCCTGACCCTGGGCATCCCGAACTCGCCGGGCGTTCCGGACGCCGTGGCATCGAAAACACTGACGTTGCCGTTCAACGATCTCGATGCGGTTCGCCGGGCGTTCGAGACCTATCCCGGGCAGGTCGCCGCGGTAATCCTGGAGCCGGTAGCCGGCAACATGGGATGCGTACCGCCGAAAGCGGGCTTTCTGGATGGGTTGCGGGAAGCCACCACCAGCGACGGAGCGCTTCTGATATTCGATGAGGTGATGACCGGATTTCGCGTTGCGCGAGGCGGCGCCCAGGCGCTTTACGGCGTCAATCCGGATCTGACAACCCTCGGCAAGGTGATCGGGGGCGGCCTGCCGATCGGCGCTTTCGGCGGCACGGCCGCCATCATGGACTACATCGCGCCTGCCGGGCCCGTGTACCAGGCTGGTACGCTGTCCGGCAACCCCCTGGCCGTGGCTGCGGGTATCGCCATGCTGAAATCGCTCGATGAAGATTTCCATGCGGTGCTGGCCGAGCGCACCGAACGCCTGGCCGGAGGCTTCAGGGAACTGGCAGCCCGCCACGGCCACACGCTGACCGTAAACTCTGCCTGCGGCATGTTCAGCCTGTTCTTCGATGCTCCCGAGGAAGTCACCGAATTCAGCCATGTCGCCAATTCCGACGTCGAAACCTTCAACCGGTTCTTCCACGGCATGCTCGACCGTGGCGTCTACCTGGCCCCCAGCGCGTTCGAGGCGGGCTTCCTCGGCCTGCACCACACACCGGACGTGCTTGACGCCACGCTGGCCGCGGCGGACCGCGCGTTTGCCGACCTCTGAGTCCGCTCCGCCACGGTATCGGAAAGTGTACGACGTCTACGGACTGGGCAACGCCCTGGTCGACATGGAATACCGGGTGGATGACGCCTTCCTGTCCGCGCATGGAATCGCAAAAGGTCACATGACCCTTGTGGACGAAGAGCGCATCGTCACCCTGATCGAGGATCTTTCCGACTCGAAGCCGGAACGGAGCAGCGGCGGGGCGGCAGCCCACCACGTCGTCGCCCTCCACGGGTTCCGCGGCCCGGGG
>JAPOON010000118.1 GCA_026713405.1 Gammaproteobacteria bacterium | reverse complement strand
GCAGGGCAGGTCGCCGTTTGCGTCACCGTGCAAGGGGTCACCCCCCCGCGCGCCCCCCTTGAACCGGGCCATGCCGGTGACGATCCCGCAGGGCGGGGTGCCCTTGTTCAGCGCATCCTCGATGGAATGCCGGAAGCCGGGAAAGCTGCAGGGGTCGGAACTGATCAGGTCGTCGAAGCGTTCCTCCCAGTCGGTAAAGAACTCCGCCAGGATGGCTTCGTAAGTGAAGCGATGCTCCCGCTTGTAACGGTTCAGCACGTTCTGCATCAACAGGTCGCGGTAGGCCATGTTGAGCCGGTACCAGAAGTCCTTGCGGCGGCCGATGTTCCGGGGCGCGATGCGGCCGTTGTAGGACTTGCGCTCCCGTTCGGACTGCACCAGGGAGCCGAGCAGGTTCTGGAACAGGTAGGTCACCACCACAAACAGGGCATCGGCAAGATACGGGAAGCTGGCGCGCTTCCACTCCTCCACCGCCCGGAAGAACTCGCTGCCCTTCGGCAGCCTGCTCATGCGGCGGTACCAGTCCAGGAACTGCCGGCGCAGCGCATGGACCTCGCCGCCCGGCCCGTCCCGGCCGGCGGACGACCCCGATGCTGCCAGCGCCTTGCCGATCAGCGCCTCCAGCGTCTCCTGCGAAAGGGACTGGCCCGCCTGCGCCTCTTCCGCAATCGTATCGAGGCTGGCGATGATCCGGTCGTAGACGGAATCGAAGAGCAGCAGCCTCTCACACTCATCGATGAAACTGCGCCGCAGGTCGGGGTCGATGAGCACGTCGAGTACCGTCATCTCGCTCAACGGCACTACTGCGTCCCCTTCCCGGGCGGGCTGAATCAGTTCGGGGTACCGGCGCGCGAGAATGTCGCGATTGACCCGGATATCGGAGGCTCCCCGCACCAGCAGGGCCCGGGTGTCGTGGTGCAACTCGCCCTTCACCACATCGGCGAGCCCGGCGCCCGTGACAACCATGTTGAGTTCGGTGGTGAGTTGCGTGCCGAGCCAGCTCCGCGACTTGTCCTGGGTGCCGCCGGCGCGCAGCAGCTTCTTGCCTTCGTGGGTGAACCGCTCGCGGATGGCGCCGAGCAGCCTGCCGTCGCGGCGGATCGCACGGAGAAGCTTGATCGGGTCGCCGATATCCTGGACGCGCAGCACGTGATACGTGTCTTCATGCGCTTCGAGGAAGCCCGCAAGCGCCTTGAGATTGCTCGCCGCATCGCCCTTCCAGCGGTTGTACAGGAAGCCGCCCACGGTCGAGATCAGCCGCCTGCGGGATTGCTCGTAGTTCTTCCTGGGCTCCCCGAAGATCAACTGTGCGATGCGGCTCCGCTCGTCGTGAACCGCCTGCCTGGCGTCATGATAGCTGCGCAGGGCCTTGGACAGCAGTTCGTCGTAGACCACCTTGTCCGGGTCCTGCAGCCAATTCAGGAAGGTCCGGCGCCGCTCCTGTTCGGCACGCCGCGCCAGTTCGCCTTCCGGCAGGTCTCGCGCCGCCAGGCGCCCGTACTGATGGGTGCTGGTCGCCCGGATGCGCCGGCGCACCTTCAGGTAGCGCAGGTACCGGTAGGCGACGCCGAATACGTTGTGATACTCCGTGGGGTTCTTGGTGATCTTCATCAGCGCGGTTTCCTGCATCATCTGCAGTTGCACTGAGGGATTGAGATACCGCTGCAGGCTCTGGCGGTAGTGATCGAGTATGTATGGGCTTTCCGCCACGAACTCCCGGGTACGCTGCTCGACGGAGGAGAGCCCGCCGACGATGGCCAGGCGCAGGTTCTCGAGCTTGTCCGGCTGATCCGGCGAATAGTCGATGACGCCGTCGATATAACCCTGCATGTAAAGCTCGAACGGCGACAGGCCGACGTATTTCGCGCACTCCTGCCACGGGAGATTCAGGCGCCGGGCGAGGTTGGCGAGTCCGGGCGGCTGAATGGTGCTGAACACGCCGTCGCGCAGCGACAGGATCATGTTGCTGGCCGCCAGCGGTATCGCGCCGCCCGAATAGCCGAGCCCGTAGATGACGCCCACATTGGGCACGTCGACGTTGCTCGCCTCGGTGATCAGCCGGGAAATGCTGTGTGCCTGGTTGGCGCGGTTGGCGTCTTCCCGGGCATCCGCCCCGGGCGTGTCCATGAAAGTGACCACGGGAAGGCGCCGCTTGGCGCACTCCGCCAGGTAGTCGGCGGCACGCAGGTGGTGGTCCGGCCCCCAGATGCCGTTCTCGCTGGCCCGGTTCTGCGCGATGAAGCCGATGCGGCGCTCATCGTCGCCGAAGTCCATCGCCACGGTGGCGCTGAAGTAGGGGCCGACAAGGTCCTCGTCGTCGACCTTGCCAAGCTGCCGTATCACCTCCGGCGCCGGCGTCCTGTTCTTGTTCTCCGCGGGGGAGACCACCCGCTCGATGTAGGAATCGATATCGAGATTGGAAAGGCGCTTCGTGCGGCGGGCAATCTGGGAACGGGTGAACATTCCAGGCAGCTTCTCTTTCCGGCGCACGGTCGGAACCAGTGAGAAGTCCTGGGCCAGGCTTTCGGCTATGAGATATAGACGGTCGCCCTCAATGAGCTGTTTTTCCACGCCTGACGTCCTGTCCCGCGGAATCGAATGATTTCAGAGCAGGCCGGAGGCGTCAACGCTGCAAATCCGGCGAGCGCGGCAACGCCGAGGGCGTGTAAAATCGTTGCCAGTGCAGTAGATCGGCGCTGATCGTGCAAACTCGGCGGCGAATATTACTTAAGTTTTTCAATAAGTTAATAGAAAATGGATAGAAAAGCCTCATGAACAGCCTGGCTTGCGCCGTCTTGACGGTCTCCGATACCCGGACTGCAGCCGATGACACGTCGGGCGACCTGCTGGTCGACTTGCTGGAATCCGCTGGCCACAGGCTGGCCAGGCGCGCGATCGAAAAAGACGACGTCTACCGCATCCGGGCACGCGTATCGGAGTGGATCGCCGACCCGGAGGTAACAGTCATTCTCACGACCGGTGGCACGGGATTCACCGGCCGGGACTGCACGCCTGAAGCACTGATGCCCCTGTTCGACAAGACCATCGAGGGCTTCGGCGAACTGTTCCGGCAGCTGTCCTACGATGAGATCGGCTCCTCCACCATTCAGTCCCGGGCGGTGGGCGGGCTCGCCAACGGCACCTTGGTATTCGCCCTGCCCGGCTCCGGCAATGCCGTGCGCACGGGCTGGGAAAAGATCATCGAGAAGCAACTCGACATCGACAACCGCCCCTGCAACTTCGCCGAACTGATCCCGCGCTTCCGGGAAACGCGATAATCAGGTGGCGCGCCGCGGAACTGTCGCGCCGCAGGAACATCTAACCTACAATCCGCGCGCAAACGGGGCGATTGTTATAGTGGTGCGATCCCTGATCGACAGGATGATTCAGAAGTCAACGTGTCTCGTCTTCCGGTAATCGTCGGCTTCGGCGGAATCAATGCGGCCGGCCGCATCTCGTTCCATCATGCCTACCGCCGGCTGGTGGCCGATGCGCTCGGGGAGGCCGATCGCGCCCTTACCTACCGCAGCCTGTCCACTCTCATGAATCTCCAGGAAGACCCGCAGCGGCCGGAGACCCGCACCTACATCGACGATCACACCCTGATCCGCCGTATCGAGCTATTCGACCCGGAAACGATTCGCTGGAACCGCGAGGCTTCCCTGGCGGCGGCAGGCGCCCCGCTGGAATTCGTGGTCGCCAAACGACAGTTGCCCTCGGTACTTCCTGACGGCTGGCGCGTCGACGAACACGACTCGCGTTCCGTCAAGGTCACCGTGGACGGCAACCTGAAAGCACTACTACCCGATCAGCGCGTTTCCAGGGTCTCGAGCGCCGGCCAGGCACCCACCGGGTTCGACCCTGCTGCCCTGTACCCCGCACGCAGCCATCCGCGCGGCCTGCAGCTCACGGTATTCGCGGCCTCTGACACGGTGCGTTCCTCCGGGCTGACGCTGGAGCTGTTGAAGAGCAAGGTCGCGCCGGACCAGATCGCGGCCTATTCCACCAGCGCGCTCTCCCAGATGGACCAGGAGGGCTACGGCGGCATGCTGCAGAACACCATGCTCGGCAAGCGCGTCACCTCCAAGAGCGGGGCCCTGGGGCTGCCGGAGATGCCCGGCGATTTCATCAACGCCTACGTACTCGGTTCCGTGGGCGGCACCGGCGGCATCCTGGGCGCCTGCGCGACCTTCCTGTACAGCGTCAAGCAGGGCGTCGAGGACATCCAGTCCGGGGCAAAGCGGGTGGTTGTAGCCGGCAATGCGGAGGCGCCGATCCTGCCGGACGTCATCGAGGCCTACCGGACCATGGGCGCGCTCTCCGAAGACGAGGCCATCATGGCCCTCGACGGCACCGACGTGGCCGACCTGCGGCGCACCTGCCGACCCTTCTCGAGCAACGCCGGCTTTACCGCGGGCGAAGCCGCCATCTACGTATTGATGATGGACGATGAACTCGCCATGGACCTCGGCGCCGAGGTCCTCGGCTGCGTGCCCGGCGTGTACGTCAACGCCGACGGCTACAAGAAGTCGATTCCGGGGCCCGGCGTCGGCAACTACCTGACCGTGGCCAAGGCCATGGCCATGGCACGCAACATCCTCGGCGAAGAGGGGTTGCGGCGAGCCACCCACATCCAGGCGCACGGTACCGGCACGCCGCAGAACCGCGTGACCGAATCCCACATCCTGAACGAACTTGCCAGAATCAACGGAATCGAAAAGTGGCTCGTCAGCGCCGCCAAGGCCTATGTCGGGCACACCATGTCGGCCGCCGGCGGCGACCAACTCGCCTCCGCCATGGGCGCCTGGGAGCACGGCTGGGTACCCGGCATCACCAGCATCGACCACATCGCCGATGACGTCTACGACAGCAACCTGCACCTGCCCATGCAGCACGTGGAAATCGATCCCGCCGCCATGCCGGGCGCGCTGATCAACTCCAAGGGTTTCGGCGGCAACAACGCGACAGGGCTGTTCCTGTCGCCGGAGTTCAGCCGCCGCATGCTTGAGCGGCGCTGGGGCAAGGCCGCGTTCACCGAGTATCAAAGGCGCAACGAGGCGGTACGGGAATCCCGAAAAGCCTACGACGATGCGATGCTGGAGCAGACGATGCCGTCGATCTATCGCTTCGGAGATGGCGTGCTCGAGGGCGACGACCTGACCATCACCAAAGGCAGCATCCGGCTCCCGGGTTTCGAATTGCCGGTCAGCCTGGACGTCGACAACCTTTACGGGGACATGCTCGAGCCCTGAACTGCCGTTCCGGCCGGGCCCCGCTCAAACGTAGTGGAGCCAGTGTTCAAAGTTCGGGTCGTTACCCAGCGTGACTTCCGCAAGGGCGTCCTTCAAGCGTGACGTGACGGGCCCCGTAACGCCTGAGGCAACCGGGCGGCCATCGATCTGCACCACCGGCCAGAGGCCCACGGAGGTCGATGTCAGAAAGACCTCGCTCGCGCCCTGCAGGTCGGCGACGGAAAGATCCCTGGACCGGCACGCGATGCCCAGCGCGTCGGCAAGTTCGATCACCGAGGCGCGGGTAATGCCGTGCAGCACCTTGTCTTCATGCGGCGTTGCGAGACCTTCCGCGTTTACCAGGAATATGTTGGAAGTCGGCGCCTCGGCGATGGCCCCGTCGCCG
>JAPOON010000117.1 GCA_026713405.1 Gammaproteobacteria bacterium | reverse complement strand
GGCCGGTGTGCGGCGTGAGGCGGTGTGGTTTCTCGTCGTCTTTTTCTCTCCCGGGCGGCCGGAAGGGCCGATTTGCCGGACCTCGAAATTGGCCAGGACCGTGCACGGCTCACCAGTCACGCCGCGCACGCGCAACTCGAGGGGGCTGCCCGATTCCAGTTCGGCCAGCGCATCGCGCTGCGCGGTCCACGTCTCGAAGTCATCCGCCTGCAAAAGCGAGATGGAAAACAGGCGCACCCGGGCGATCTGGCCGCCCAGCGCCCACTCCAATTGCTGCTGGTCCGTCACAAGCGCCATCGCGGCCAGTTCCCGGGCTCTGCCCCGGCATGCCTCCGTGCGCATCGCCTCCGCGCATTGTTCGGCAAACTCCGGTTCGGACCTTATTCTTCCGCAGCAATACGCGACCTGCCGCTCGCGGACAGTGTCGGCAAGCTGCACGCTTGCTTCCCCGATGTACAAGGAGCCCACAAGCGCTTTCAGCTCGTGGTCGGTCAGCCGCGTCAGAATGCCCCCCTCCAGTTCGGGAGCGCCGATGACACGGTGGCGTAGCCCCGAGAAAAGGGGTTCGCCCAGATCGTTGGCAAGATTAGTCTGGTCGAGGTCGGCCACGTGCCGGTACCACGCCTCGGCACTGTCATCCGACGGCAAGCCGTCCGCCAGCCCGGCACGGAGCAACCTGCCGGACACGAAGCGGCTGTCAACCGCAACCGGCTTGCCCGGGCCGATCGGCAGTCTCGTTTCGATTCGTCTGACAAGGTCCGCCCAGGGCAGATCGCTCGACGTCAGGTAGTCGTGGGTTTCGGCAAGACGTTGCAGCGATTCCCTGGCCAGCGTCGCGTCCGCTGCGCTCAACACGCCAGCTTCGACCAGCCCGCCAAGCTCGGCCGCCAGGCGGGACCGGTAAACGTGCAGATCGCGCCTGATAGAACGCAGCAGGCTCGACAGCTTGCGCCAATCCTGCGAATTCAACCACCCGGTACGCGCGCGCTCGAGCAGTTCGTCTACCGACCGGGTCTCATCCTCGACGTGCGACAGAATGTCCGCAATCGCATAGAGGCTGTCCGTCTGTCGATCCGTTAGGCCGTCTGCATCCAGCAGTTCGTCCACTTTCGCGTCGAATAACCGCCTTGCGGCTTCTTCCTGCAGCGTAAGCCAGGGGAGCCGCCGCTCGCGTATCTGCGACCGTGGCGATTGCGGCCGCAGCTCCGGCGCCTGCCCTCCCCCGCCCTGTCCGGAGGGCGACCCCGGGCCGCCTTCGGACGAAGGAAACGCCTCGGTCTCTCGCGAGCCCACCGGCGTGCATTTCACGTCGGCGCCTGCGATTTCATTCGCCCGCCGGCCTTGTTGAATCGAGGGAACCGGAGCCCCCTCAGGAGTCGGTGACGCCCGCCGGCTACCGAGAGAGCCTTGACCGGACCCGGCGCTTGTCCCGGCGGTGTCTACCTGCCTGCTTCCAGCCACCCGACCGGTGGCGCTCCCGCTGCCATCCATGCGTATCCGTTTCCCCTGTCGAAGTGTGAGCGCCCTGCAGGCATCACCAGACTCGTTGTGCAAGCCCGACCCCATCGGTCGAACCCCACGACCGGGATCACCTCACCGTACGGAAGGATTCCGTGGAGTCGCTCTGCGGTGAGTGAGACATGCCGTATCCCGTTCTGACACCCGGATAGCCGAAAAGTTGCCCGGTGATGCGGGCGCATTCAGCCTGGCCCAGGCAGTCCGGACCACGACGGAGCCCGCCGACCGGCCCGCATCGCGGAATTCCGGCGATATCGGCGTGCCGGAACTTGTGGAGTTGAAGAAGCTGATTTATAAGTGGTTACCGTGGTAGAGCGCCCGTATGAAAGAGTTCCGAATGTCGCATCATTGGGCTGGACCGCTAGCCAGGTCATCGGCACTGATCCTGGCCTGTAGCCTGCTCGGCGCCTGTGCCGGCGGCAGCGTGGCCGTGCCGACCAGTTTCCCGGTGCCGCTGCTGGAGAAAGTTCAGCTTCCCGTCGGCATTCACATCGACGATGCCCTGAGCGGCTACACCCACGTCGAAACCGTTGAAGGCCGCGGCGAGTGGGAGATCGAACTCGGCTCGGCGCAGCGGTCGATGTTCGACAACCT
>JAPOON010000116.1 GCA_026713405.1 Gammaproteobacteria bacterium | reverse complement strand
GGTGTCTTCGAGGAAATCGTGGTTACCGCGCGCAAGCGGGAGGAAACGGCGCAGTCGGTGCCGATTCCCATCTCGGCGATTTCCGAAGAGGTCATGGAGGCCAGGAACATCATCGAAGTGCGCGATCTCGAGAAGATCTCCCCCAATACCAGCATTCAGTACAGCTCCGTCAACGGCTCCGCATCGGAGGTGTTCATACGCGGCATCGGGCAGGTGAACTGGTCTTCCACCCAGGATCCCAAGATCGGGATCTATGTCGATGGCGTGTACATCAGCCGTCCGCAGGGCGGGCTGTTCGACCTGTGGGACGTGGAGCGCGTCGAGATTCTGCGCGGCCCCCAGGGTACGCTCTTCGGACGCAACACCACCGCCGGCCTCATTCAGGTCATCAATAACAAGCCGGGCTTCGAACAGGAGTTCAACGTTCAGGCCGGCATGGGCGGCCATGACCACCGCACCCTCGGAATGACCGTGAACCTGCCTGCCTCGGACAATCTCGCCTTTCGTTTCTCCGTCTACGACAAGCAGACCGACGGCTTCATCGACAACGTCCTCACCGGCAAGGACCGGGGCAACGAGAACTCCACCACCTATCGCGCCTCCGCGTTGCTGGAAACCGAGAAGTTCTCCGCACAGGCCTCCTTCGACCGCTTCGACGCCGATGAGCGCGCGCCGCTCGGCAGTTGCCGCTTCACCGGCCCGGCCAATCCCTTCGCCGCCCAGGGGCTCGCATCGATCGGCAACATCTTCGGGGTCTACAGCCAGCAGATGGCGAACTGCCTTTCCACGGACCGCGACGAATCCATCGACACCACCCCGGACGAGTCCGTTCGCAGCGAAGTCAACGCCTATACGCTGAACCTGGCCTACGACTTCGGGCCAGCCGAATTGCGCGCGATTACCGCATTCCGCGAAATCGAGAACTTCAACGGCAGCTGGGGCTGGGTGATGGGGAACGGTCCCGGCGCCAACTACCTGGAAATCCTGAACAACACCAGCGAAAACGAGATCTTCTCCCAGGAGGTGCGCCTGTCGGGCTCCACCGACCGGCTCGACTGGGTGGTGGGGGCGTACTTCTTCGAGGAGAAAAGCGAAGAATCCGTCGATGTGCCGCTGTTCCGCGGCGTACAGCCGCCATCGCCGCTGGAATGGCCGTTCTTCTATTTCCCGACCGGGGGCATCAACCCCGATGGCTCCCCACAGACGCTGGGGAGCATCGCCCTGGCCACGCAACTGTTCGGCAGCCGTACGCAGGCCTACGACGTCACCAACGAGAACCGCGCGGTCTTCGCCGAGTTGACCTACGCGGTCACGGACCGGCTCGATGTCACCGCCGGCGTCCGCTATACCGAGGACGACCGCGAATTCACGCGCATCCAGACGCTCTATGGCGGCGCCTTCGACCCCGGGTACCTGTGCCCCGGCATGCCTACCGTGGAGGTGGCGCCCGGCTTCTTTCTGCCCACCAGCGACCGTTGCACACAGGACGTGGGCTACGACAAAACCACGCCCCGCGTGATCGTCAGCTACCAGGCCACCGATGACGTGATGCTCTACGGAAGCTACAGCATCGGCTATTCCAGCGGCGGCTTCAATCAGGATGCCCGCATGCGCCCCTACCTGCCGGAAACCTCCGACAACTGGGAAGCCGGCATCAAGTCCATGCTGTTCGACGGGCGCTTGCGCCTGAACGCCACGGGCTTCTACAACACCTATGAAAACCAGCAGTTGACGGTGGGCCGCATTGTCGAAGGCCAGCCGACGGCCGACCTGATCAACGCGCAGGAAGCCGTGATCTGGGGCCTGGAACTGGAGATGCTCGCCCGTCTGGGCGACAACCTGACACTGGCCGTGACGGCGGGTCAACGCAAGGGCGACTACAAGGAATTCACCGTCGAGGACAACCTTACCGATCCGATTTCCCTGATGCCCTTCATCGTCACCCGCGACCTGAGCGATACCGGCTTCGGCACCCCGGACGGCGAGCAGATATCCGCCGACATTTCGCTGCTGCACACGCTCCCGCTTTCGGGCGGCGGCGAGATCCGCTCCTCCATCGGCTTCAGCTACACCGATGCGCGCTGGTACACGCTGGTGAACACCCCGTCATCGAAAGAGGGCGACTACTGGATCTCGGACATTCGGATCACCTGGCACCTGGCGAACGATCAGACCAGCATCTCCCTCTGGGGAACCAACATCTTCGACGAAGTCTATGTCGATACCATGCTCAACCAGTCAGGCGACGTGGAAATAGGCGGAAGCGACCCGAGCCTGGGCATGACCGCCGACTATTGGGGTGAGCCGCGCCGCTGGGGCGTCGAGGTGAGGCACTCGTTCTGACCCGGCGATAAACGGCCCCGGCTAACGCGGCGCAAAGGCTCCGCGGGCCGAATCCCAGACTTCCGGATTCGGATTCACCGGGGGAAGGCGTCCGTCCTGACCGTCGGCTACCGTTGCGCAGAACTTGATCTCGGCGTCCAAACACGCCGCGACATCCTTGGCGCTCATGCAACTCACCATGGGCAACATGCCCATCAGGTGCCCGGCCAGTGCAACGCGGGCCGCCACGCGCCTGCCGGACCGGATGACATACGGCCACTCGGGTTCGTCCATCCGAATTGCCCGCAACTGTTGCCCGGCGTGTTCCAGCGTGCGGGCACTTCTTGCAAGAAAGTCGGCTTCTCCCTTTTTACGGAGCAGCGTGTGCCCTGCGACCAACAGGCGCTGGTCAGAGGCGCCTGCCGCATCGGTACTCTCACGGCGGGGCAGGGTTGGTGCAACGAGCCCCTGGCGCAGGTCTGCAGCGCGAGCCCGGGTGGAAGCGACACATTCGGCGAGCGCTCCGGGCTCTTCTTCCCGGTGAGCAGGCCCGAGCAGCCACTCGAGTGCCTTGCTGTTTTCCAGAGCGGTGCGCACGTTCAGGTCGAGTTCACCCTCGTCCGCCGAGACGACGAATTGGTGCCTGTTGCCGGTAAGCTGAACCCGAACCTCGCGGGGGCTGCCGCTCGGGCCCCGCACACTCAGCACGACCGGGCCGGTTCTCGCTGGCAATTCGAGAAAATCGGGGCGATAGCCATGCCACTGGTCGATGTCCTCCTGTGTCACCAACACGATCGACAGCGGGTTCAATTCCACCGTCTGCCCCATGAGTGCACGGCGGAGTTTGTCCTGGTCTGCGAAGAGAGCTGCGGCCAGGGATTCATTTCCGATTACCCGGCAGGCTTCCTTCCGCATGAAAGCCGCCAGGAGATCCGCCTGCGCCTCGGAGCGGCGCACCTGGCTCGCGTATTCGGCAACCCGTGCCTCCGGTGACCTGCCGGGAGATTTCGGTGCATCGCGGTGGGTAGGCGACGATTCGACCGTCCGCACCGAATCTCCCGGTAGCAGCAGCGCTTCGATCATCATTCTCAGCTCGCGGGCGGGAAGGCGCCGAAGGGCCTGGCCGGTCAATTCGGTGGTTACGACGCCGTGGCTCATCCCGGAATACAGCAACTGCCCTTTCGCGTTGGTCAGGCTGCTCAGCGCCAGGTCGGGAACATGCGTGTGGCGCACCGGCAGCGATTGCTCGAGGGGGCCGACTCTTGGATACGTTTCGGCAAAGTGCACTCCGAACGCCGCCCCGGGGACGATACGGCTTTGAACCTTGACGCTGGCTCCCGAACCGGCGGGTAACACCGTTTCGATGTACCTGGTTGTACATTCGAACGGTGCGTCGTTGGCGTACCAGTATTGCTGCGCGGCAGCGAGGCGCCGGTGCAGCCCACGCACCGGCGCCTGGTCTGTCGTGGACAGGGCTCCGGAATCCAGCAACCGGCCGAGCCGCCCCTGCAACTCGGCCTGGTTCAACCTCGCATCCCTCCTGTTGCGGTTGGCCAGAAAGGAAAGTTCGAGCCAGTCCGCATCGGGCAGCAGGGCGCTCCGAAGTGCCTCGTGCAATTGATCCGCCCGCAGCACGTCGCGCTCGACCCGTATTACCAGGCCGGCCACGAAAGCCAGATCCTCCTTGAGTTCCGGCTCGAGACATGGTTGCTGCAACAACTCGTCTATCGCCAGATGCTCTTCGCGTTCCGGCGCGGGATCCGGCTGCTGCAGCAACTCGTTCATTCGCCGGATGTCCCGCACCCGGCGCGCATTCTGCTCGGGCAACAACCAGGGAAGGCCATCGACCCCGGGATCGACTTCCGACTTGCCTGGCGATGCTCGGGCGACGCCCGACTCCCATGTCGGGGCGCTCGGCAACGGGGCGAGCGAAGTTGCCCGCGACCAAGCCTCTGGATCGTACTGCAACTGAAGCTCAGTATCGTGCGACCCGGCAGACTCCGGACCATGCGGCGGCGGAAACCCCAAGCTGAGCCACCAAATGCGCGGATGGCCGGCTCGGACGCCAGGTCGAGCGTACCGGGGAACGGTTCGGTAGGGCGGCGAATCGCTTCGGAGAGGCGGCGAGTCAGTTCGGGGGGGCATCGTTACGGCCGGTACGCTGCCACGGCGCATGGCGCGAATCAGGCGGGTGCCGATACCCGGACGCGTGCCCGGTGTAGCCGCTGCGACGCTTGCGCTACCGGAGCCGCCCTGCGCTTCACCCGGGCCTGCACTCGGCTCTGGAGTCACCTTGCGGCCGCTGAATGCGCCCGCCTGCGGCTGTTGTCCTGGCTGTCTCGATGGCTGCCCGGAGGCGGACTCTTCCGGCATGCGTGCAGGACGATCCAAGAGACTACCCTCGCGCTCGGTCGGGGCTTGGCTTCATCTTCCCTCCAGAAGACTTGCGGAAAGCCACTAGCAGATTGACACCAAGGAATGAAATTGGTTCACCGCGTCAACGAGCGATCAATCCCGTCACCCGGATTTTCCATGCAGGCGATGACTCGATTGAGCTTTCGAAGTCAGG
>JAPOON010000115.1 GCA_026713405.1 Gammaproteobacteria bacterium | reverse complement strand
GAGTGACGGTGCCGGTGCCCGCGCGCTTGCCTCCGGCCTGGAGTCGAAGCCGCCCGCGACAGGGACGGCGCCGCCATGATCCCGGACAAGGTACAGAACGTCCTCTATGCCGTAACCCAGCGCAAGGACGTGCTGCTCGCATCGCTGCTGGTCTCCATCATCTTCATGATGATCCTGCCGCTGCCCACGGAGCTGGTGGATGTGCTGATCGGCACCAGCATGGGCATCGCGGTAATTCTGCTGATGCTGGCCATCTACATTTCCTCGGCGGGCGAGTTCTTCGCGTTTCCCGCCGTGCTGCTGCTGTCCACCCTGTTCCGCCTGGCGTTGTCGATCACGACCACTCGCCTGGTGCTGCTGCAGGCGGACGCCGGCAAGATCATCGACACGTTCGGCAACTTCGTGGTGGCCGGCAACCTGGTGGTGGGCATGGTCATCTTCCTGATCATCACCATCGTGCAGTTCCTGGTGATCACCAAGGGCGCGGAGCGGGTGGCCGAGGTGAGCGCGCGTTTCTCGCTGGATGCGATGCCCGGCAAGCAGATGAGCATCGACGGTGACATGCGCGCCGGCGTCATCGACATGGACGAGGCGCGCCGGCGGCGCCAGAAGGTGGAAAAGGAAAGCCAGCTCTACGGCTCAATGGACGGGGCCATGAAGTTCGTGAAGGGCGATGCCATCGCGGGGCTGATCATCATTGCCATCAACCTGGTCGGCGGGCTGATCATCGGCGTAACCCAGCGCGGGCTGTCGCTGGAGGAAGCCACGCACATCTACTCCATCCTCACCATCGGCGACGGGCTGGTGGCGCAGATCCCCGCCCTGCTGATCGCCATGACCGCGGGCATCATCGTCACCCGGGTGAGCACGGACGAGACGGAGAACCTGGCCAGCGACATCAGCCAGCAATTCGGCGCGCAGCCCAGGGCGCTGCTGGTTGCGGGTGGCCTGATGCTGGCGTTCAGCCTGATTCCCGGTTTCCCGTCCATTACGTTCCTGGCGCTCGCCGCCCTGACCGGGGGCGCGGGCATGCTGCTGCTGCGGGCATCGAAGAAACGGGAGGCTGGCGCGGCGGACAGCCGGGTTTCGTCGATTCTCACGCCCGTGCCGACCGAGACCAGCACCGAGGCGGAGATCGAGACGCAGCTCAGGGGCGAGCAGGAGATCACCCTGGGCGCGACCCTGCTGGTGGACATTTCCGCCTCGCTGCAGGAACACATCGACATGCGGTCGCTGAACCGGGAAGCGGCGAAGGTAAGGCGGGCCCTGTACCTCGATCTGGGCGTGCCCTTTCCCGGGGTGCACGTCCGCTTCAACGAGAACCTTGCCGACAACGCCTACGCGGTGCTGCTGCAGGAGATCCCCGTCGCCAAGGGGGACCTCAGGCCGGGATACGTGCTGTTTTCCGCGGACGGCTCGCAACTCGACATCGCCCGGTTTCCTTACGAAGAGGGAGAGCCGTTTCTTCCCAATATCCCGACAGTCTGGATCGAGGAAAAACACGGCCCGGCGCTGGAGGAGGCGTCGATGTCCTACATGGAGCTGCACCGGATATTGACCTATCACCTGGCACACGTGATGAAGCGCTACGCAGCGGAATTCATCGGCATCCAGGAAACCTACAACCTGTTCGAACGCCTGCAGCCCACCTTTCCCGACCTCATCAAGGAGGCGCAGCGGGTGCTGCCGGTCAACCACACCACCGAGGTGCTGAAGCGTCTGGTCGGCGAGGATATCTCGATCCGCAACGTCCGCCTGATCCTCGAGGCGCTGGTGCACTGGGGCCAGCAGGAGAAGGACGTGGTGATGCTGACGGAGTACGTGCGCGGCGACCTCAAGCGCTTCATCAGCTACAAGTACAGCAGCGACCAGAACGTACTGTCGGCGTACCTGCTCGATGAGGATCTCGAGGAGACGGTGCGCGGCGGTATTCGCCAGACGTCCTCCGGCAACTACCTGGCGCTGGACCCGTCGGTGACCCGCAAACTGGTGAGCCAGGCCCGGGCCCTGGTCGGCGACATCAGCCGGCTGCCGCGCAAGCCGGTGATCGTGACCGCCCTGGACATCCGCCGCTATGTGCGCAAGATTATCGAGATCGAACTCTACGACCTGGCGGTACTGTCGTTTCAGGAACTGACCCAGGAGGTCACGGTGCAGCCACTCGGCAAGATCGCGCTGTGATGCCGGGCGAAGCGATCATGGGTGCAGCGGCAGTCGAAACGGGGGGCGGAAGCGCCGATCTGGAGGCCCTCGCCGACAGGGTCGGCGAAGCGGTCCGCACCACACCTCTTTACGAGAAACGCGGGCGCGTGCTGGGGGTTACCGGCGCGCTGATCCGCGCCACGGTGCAGGGCGTGCGCATCGGCGACATCTGCCGCCTGAAAGGCTCCGAAGATGCCGGGCCGGGAAGCGACATGCCGGCCGAGGTGGTCGGCTTCGACGGCAGGACCGTGCTGTTGTCCCCCCTGGGTTCCACCACCGGAATCTCCAGCGACACCGAGGTCGCCGCCACCGGAAGATCGCATGAAGTGGGTGTCGGACCTGAGCTGCTCGGCAAGGTGCTGAACGGTTTGGGCCAACCCGTGAACGGCGGGGAACTGCACTGCCGGGACAGCTACCCGGTGCTGGCCGATCCGCCGGACCCCATGCGGCGCAAGGTCATCGATACGCCCCTGGCACTGGGTCTGCGTGTGTTCGACGGGCTGCTGACCTGCGGCGAAGGGCAGCGGATGGGCATCTTCGCGGCGGCCGGGGGCGGCAAGAGCACGCTGCTGTCCATGCTGATCCGCAACGCCGCGGCGGACGTCAAGATCCTGGCCCTCATCGGCGAGCGCGGCCGGGAGGTTCGCGAGTTCATCGAGCACGACATCGGCACGGAAGGGCTGAAGAGCGCGGTCATCGTGGTCGCGACCTCGGAGCGCCCTGCCATGGAACGGCTCAAGGCGGCCCACGTGGCCACCGCGATCGCCGAGTATTTCCGCGACCAGGGGCTGAAGGTGCTGCTGATGATGGATTCCGTGACCCGTTTCGCCCGCGCACAGCGGGAGATCGGCCTGGCCGCCGGCGAGCCGCCCACCCGGCGCGGTTTCCCGCCCTCGGTCTTCCAGGCCCTGCCGCGGCTCATGGAACGGGCCGGCCAGTCGGACAAGGGTTCCATTACGGCCCTGTACACGGTATTGGTGGAAGGCGACGACATGACCGAGCCCGTCGCCGACGAGACCCGCTCGATTCTCGACGGACACATCATCCTTTCGCGGCAGCTCGCAAGGGCGAACCACTATCCCGCGGTGGATGTGCTGGCGAGCGTCAGCCGCGTCATGAACAACATCGTCGACGAGGAACACCTGCGCCTGGCCGGGCGGTTGCGCGAACTGCTTGCCAGGTACAAGGAAGTGGAATTGCTGCTGAGGGTCGGAGAATACAAGCAGGGCTCGGACCAAGCCGCGGACGAGGCGATCCGCAAGATGGATGCGATCAACGACCTGCTCAAACAGGGGCTGTTCGAGGCATCGGATTTCGATGAGACCGTGCAACTCATGCAGCGGGTCGTGGACGGGTAGGGCGCGATGCTCGACGATCTGCTCTCGATCAAGCGGCGCCGCGAAGACCGGGCGACCGCGGCCGTGGCCGAAGCGATACGCGCGCTCGATGCGGCCCGAGCTGCCTCTCG
>JAPOON010000114.1 GCA_026713405.1 Gammaproteobacteria bacterium | reverse complement strand
TGCTGGCCGTCGTCACCGAGATCCCGGTGCGGCGGCTGCCGAACCCACCGGGAAAACTGGTGCTTTTGGCGGCGTTTCGCAGCCTGTCCGATGCGGGGCAGGCGGTGACTGACATCATCAAGCAGGGCATCGTCCCGGCCGGGCTCGAGATGATGGACGAGCTGGCCGTTCAGGCGACCGAGGATTTTGCGCAGGCCGGTTATCCCCGGGACGCCGCGGCCATCCTGCTGTGCGAACTCGATGGCGCCGGGGATGAACTCGATGCGCTGGAAGCCGCCGTGGAGCCGGTGCTTGCCGGCAACGGCGCCTACGACATCCAGCAGTCGCGGGATCCGGAGCAGCAGGCGCGCCTGTGGTCCGGGCGCAAGGCGGCGTTTCCCGCCATGGGCCGTATCACGCCGGATTACTACTGCATGGACGGCACCATTCCGCGGCGGGCGATCGCGGAAGTGCTGACCGGCATCTCGGATCTGTCGGGCGAGTTCGGGCTGCTCGTGGCCAACGTCTTCCACGCCGGCGACGGTAACCTGCATCCGCTCATTCTTTTCGACGCCAATCAGGAGGGCCAGCTCGAGCGGGCCGAACGACTCGGCGGCAGGATCCTGGAACTCTGCGTGGCCGTCGGCGGTACCGTTACCGGCGAGCACGGCGTGGGCGTCGAGAAACTGGACCAGATGTGCGTACAGTTCGGCCCGGAGGAACTGGCCCAGTTCGAACGGGTCAAGGAAGCCTTCGACCCGGCCCGGCTGCTCAACCCCGGCAAGGGCATCCCCAGGCCGACCCGATGCGTGGAACTCGGCGGCATGCACGTTCACGAAGGAAAAACGCCGTTCGCCGGTCTTGAGCGGTTCTGAGTCCCGTCTGTCCGGTCCGCGCAGGGCAATGGCTAGCAGCCCGTGGCAAGAGTCCGGCGCAGCGGCGTTCGAATGCCGGCGGACTCTTGCCACGGGCTGCTAGGGGAACAGCGGGAAGCGATGTATGCGCCCGCCCGTTGGGACAAGGCTGTCGGGATTTGTGCCAGCGCGACGGAATTGCAGTGAACGGGTGGGAACCTGACCCATGCCAGAACCTGATCCGCGAATGAGAGGTGCAGGTGGTTGACAGCGACCGAACCGCTGAATTGACCGATAGAATACGGGACGCCCGGGCGCGGCAGGTCAAACTGGCCGTGTTCGGTTCCCGCAGCAAGAGTTGGTGCCTCGCGAACGCCGAAGGGGAGTTGCTGGCGGTTGGCGGGCATTCCGGAATTGTCGACTATCGCCCCGAGGAACTGGTTGTAACCGTCCGCGCCGGTACGCCGCTTGCGGACCTGGTCGAATTGCTTGCGCAGCATGGCCAGTACCTTCCGTTCGAGCCCCCTCGCGTGGGCGGCGCCGGCACCGCCGGCGGCGCCGTGGCTGCGGGATTCGCCGGGCCGGGCCGCCCCTGGCGCGGTTCGGTGCGCGATGCGGTGCTCGGGGTGGAGATGCTCAACGGCCTGGGCGAGCGCCTGGTGTTCGGCGGGCAGGTCATGAAAAACGTTGCTGGATACGACCTTTCCAGGTTGCAGGCCGGCGCCTGCGGCACCCTGGGGCTGCTGCTCTCCGTGAGCCTGCGGCTGTTGCCGGTGCCCGAAGTCGAGGAAACGCGCGTGCTGGAGTGTACGGGGGCCGGGGCCCAGGAACTCGTGCGCGGATGGGCGCGGTCATCCCTGCCGGTAACGGCGACCTGCCATCGCGCCGGGCGCTTGAACGTTCGCCTCTCGGGCGCCGCTTCTTTCGTCCGCGCGGCAGCCGCGAGCATCGGCGGAGAGCGTGGCGGCGCTGCACTCTGGAACGATCTCCGCGACCGCGCCCTGCCCTGTTTCGAACGCCGTCCGCAGCGGATGCTCTGGGAAGTCGTCTGCCCTCCAGCCGCGCCGCTGCCGCCGTCGGAAGGAGTGAGCGCG